>LUTY01002755.1 GCA_001640045.1 Candidatus Thiomargarita nelsonii
ATTTATGCACGTTCCTAAGTCAAAACCCAGTCGATCGTGGCGGCAAACCGACAGGTTTCAAAAACCTGTCAGGTTTATTTTTCGTTGAAAATACTTCGACCTGACAGGTTTTGGAAACCTGTCAGGTCTGAATTTAAGGCGCCACGATATGCCATTGACTTAGACACTAGGCCGCTTAATAATCACCTTAAACTGGTTAGCCGCTCGTGAGTCGACCAAATCAATCGCTTTCCAAGCTTGATCTGCCCGACGAATACCCGTTCCCAATCCTCGGTAGGGGAGCAAATGAATAGCATCGAGGTTTTGAAAACCTCGACGCTAAGCCTGATTGGATTGGCTACTGGTCGGTGTTAGACGAAAACCTTATCCTATCCATGTCTAAATCAAACGTGAAAGTGAGGGGTTTTTGCATCAAGTAGATATCAAACGTTTGCGTCGTACCAAAGGCTCCGGGGACATCAACAAAAGGAATATGTAGCTCACCAGTGCTTGGCTCAAAAATCGCGTGTGCGCCGTCAGCAGAATCAATACCGCACGATGATGGGTTTGCTATACAAGATTTTCTCCCTTGTTCATACGCCGCATCAATCTCCGCTTTGGTGCATTGTCCGGGCGGAGGCGGCACTTCTCCACCAAACAATTCTACAATCTCGCTATCGGACAGTGCGCGAGTGTAAATGCGGATGTCATCAAGTACGCCATTGAAGGGAGAAAAATGGCTATGCCCTTCACCTGTTCCCCCGAACTCTAGATCATAGTCATTATTGTTGAACGACGAATATGAATCGCTCATTTGCGCGTCCAGAACACCATTGATGTAGACTTTCATAAAATGATTGCGTCTGTCTATAACTGCCGTGTAAAAAATCCATTCTCCCAACTGAATCGCATTGCTGTTCAGAATCTGCTGATCAGAACCATCTCCGGCCGAGCTGAGATGAAAGTCTTGTTGCTGATTCAACCACACTGAATACTCTCTGTTTTTACAGCAACTGCCGCCTTTTTGACCTTTGTAAATAATTGGAGACCAGTCATTCGTAATGCTGTTGACTTTAATCCAAAAAGCGATGGAGAGTTGATTGCTAGGATTCAACGATTCGCTGCTAAGTAGTACAACCATACGATCATTACCATCGAAATAGTATGCGCTATTCGGGTTTCCAAACCGATCTTCGGTCAATGTGGGTTGGTTGACAGAGGCGTGGTTTCCGTTGCCACTTTCGTCATAGGCGTTGCCATTAAAGGGCCAATATCCTGCCAATCCCTCATTAATGTCCGCTAATGCGGTGCTTGCATTCCACAATGACACGAGAATGATAAGGGCAATGTTTGCTTGTTTTTTCATAGAAGCTCCTATATAAAAAAAATCACATTTTACTTTATTCACAATAAATAACAAGTGACATTTAATTAACTATAACAGTTTAAAAGATAATACACCTTGGAATAAATATCAAGGATAAAATATAGGACTTTAGTTTGGCTGGATTTAGGAGCGAGTGTCGGGTGGGTAGTGAAACCCATCTTTTTACTCGATGTTCAAGTTTATAGTCACGGTGCTGAGTACACCTCTGTGTTCAACAACGAATAAAAACCTTCAAGATGAACACAGCGAGCGTAGTTACCCAAGGTTCAAGAGCCTCAATGCTCTCAAGTCCTCTCATGCTGACTGAATAGCCAATATAGTCACGGGGGGTTGCAAAATTTGACGGGTGGCGTATGATTTTACTTGATGCTCAAGTTTTTTTTTCGGACATTTTTTTGAGCTTGTCAAGTGCTAAAAATTTGAGCATCGAGTACTAGAGAGGATTTAGTACAACTAATTGAGAAATAAACGAATTTAAAACCGCCAATTGAGCCCTAATTCAATGAGTTTAGTCTCGATTGAACGCGAGTTTTAAATTACTTCGTTACTTCGTTTCGTTTATTTCCCAATTAGATGTACTACTACTCGATGCTCAAGTAAGACGGCTTTTTTGGGCGGCAGCGTGACTTGTGGCAAATTGAGATTTGAGCGTGTGGTGTTTGTCGAGCCAAAACGTCCGCCACCCGTAGCTAAGCTTTGGACTCCAAAATACATTAACGGTATTGTCAATCAATCCACGGATAAATTTAATTTATGATGACACGTAGACAATTGTTTAAATTAAGTTTTGCATCGCTAGCTGTATTAGCGACAAATAGGCTAGATGCCATAAACAGCAAAATGACCACACCAAAAGCCGACGGTTTTTATTTTCCGGCGGAATGGCGACCCAGAAAATG
>LUTY01002766.1 GCA_001640045.1 Candidatus Thiomargarita nelsonii
ACACGCGATGTGCAACTTGCGACGCAGAGCGTCGCGGCATGCATTCCCACGCTCCGCGTGGGAACGAGAAAACTCGGGCGTACCTTGCACCTGGCTCGGGAGTGCAAGGCGTACCTTGCACCTTTAAAGCGCTTCTATGTCCCTTTCGCCAGTACGAATACGAATGATTTGTTCAATAGCAGACACAAAAATTTTACCATCCCCAATTTTCTTAGTATTGGCTGCATTTATAATGGTATCAATAATATTTGATACTTTTTCTTCACTGACAGCCACTTCAATTTTCACTTTTGGTAAAAAATCAATGATATATTCTGCACCACGGTATAACTCAGTTTGACCTTTTTGGCGACCAAAACCTTTGACTTCAGTCACTGTGATGCCTTGTACACCTATTTCTGAGAGTGCCTCTCGCACCTCATCGAGTTTAAAAGGCTTAATAATGGCACTCACCATTTTCATAAAAATGTCTCCTTAATTCTCCCTAAAAAAATCCAATATTTTCTCTACTATATGTATGCCTATTTCACCCTGCGCTTCTTGTGTCATAGCACCAATATGTGGGGTAACGATAATATTATCTAATTCAAACAGACGATTATATTGCCTTTCCTGTTCAAAAACATCGAGTGCTGCGCCTCTGATAGTTCTACTTTTTAAGGCATTGTATAGTGCTTCCTCATTAATGATTCCTCCTCTGGCGGTATTGATTAGGAGAGCCGTTTCTTTCATGAGTTCAAATTCTTTTTGAGAGAACAGCCCTCTTGTCTCATCAGTCAAGGGCAGATGAATTGAAATGATATCTGAAGTCTTTAATAGCTGATGAAAGCTGACGGGAGTGATATTCTCATCAAATTTATTCTTTTCTGAATTTCTAACAGAAACCAGAACATTCATCCCAAAGCATTTAGCTAAATAGCTGGTTTCTTTTCCAATTTTTCCATATCCCACCACACCAAAGGTTTTATCTATTAAAGATACGCCTATTAATTCATTTCTTCGCCATTCATTGTTCCGTAACAATGAATCCGCTAAACAGAGCTTTCTTGCCAAAGCTAAAGTCATGCCCAAGGTAAATTCTGCAACATCTCTTGCACTTAAGTCAGGAACGTTAAGCCAAGCGATTCCTCTCTTTTTTAATTCATCCAAAGGGATATGGTCCACTCCAATCCCTGCCATGGCGATTAATTTTAGATTTTTGGCAGCAAAAATGATTTCTTTGTCTAGTTTGATTCTACTTCTGAGGATGATAATTTCTTTGTCTTCTATCAGTTCTAGCAGTCTTTTTTTATTCGGTAGAATTTCTACAAGCACATCAAATTTGCTGGTTAATGCGATAATTGCTTCGCAAGAAATGGGCTCGACTACAAGTATTTTCCTCCTTTTCATAATAATCATTTATTTAAAAATTGTGAAAATATGGTCAAAAAAATCCTATTTTTTAAAAAAATAGGATTTTTAATACCGCAATAGGTCAAAAAAATCCTATTTTTTTAAAAAATAGGATTTTTAACACCTTTTCGTTGTTTCGGGAATGGAGCGGAGCGGATTTCCCGAAACCCTCTTCGTTTCGGGAAATCCGCTCCGCTCAATTCCCGAAACAACTGTTTGTGTATCTACTTAATTAACATGGTTCCAAAAAATTTGGGCTGGGTGTAGTGCCGTGGTAGCCACACCGTCAGCTATTTGATGGCGACAACTGGTACCCGTTGCCACGATAAGCGCATTGTCTGGTGCTTGTCGGATGGCTGGGAATAATTGCATTTCGCCAATTTTCATAGAAATATCATAGTGTTCATAACCAAACGCGCCTGACATACCACAGCAGCCCGTTTGCAATGCTGTGACAGTGGTACCCGGTAATTGCTTAAGTGCTTGAATACTGGTGTCAATGCCAACCAGTGATTTTTGGTGACAATGAACATGTAGGATAAGTGCTTGTTTTTTTATTTTAAAATCGCTGGTATCAATATTTCCCACTGAGATTTCTTGGAGGATAAATTCCTCAAACAGTTTGGCATTTTCACTTAAGCTACGCATCTTATCCCGTTGATTGGCTTCGACCAAATCAATGGCTTCATCCCGCAACGTCAGCAGTTCTGAGGGTTCTAAGCCAATCAGGCTGATGCCCGATTTGACTAAATCGTAACAATGCTCAATAATGTCCCCAAGTGCTTTTTTAGCCTGTTTAAGCAATCCTTGGCTAATCAAAAAACGGGGAGAGTCTGTTAAAAAAATGGGGATGATGGCATAGCCATTATGTTCCAAAAATTGGATGGCAGCTTGAGCTATCTGGGGTTCATGGTATTGAGTGAAAATGTCACATAATAAGATGACTTGTCTCTTTGCTCTGTTTTTAGTGCTATGTTGTTTCCACCAACTTTTTAAGGATTGTGTACTAAGACTCGGTAATTGACGCTCCACCTGTAATCGTTTTTTTAACCAAGGGTTTTTTGCAAGGCGATTAGTTATTCTGGGGAACTTAGCACCTAAGCTGAGTATCAGGGCATAATGGCGGATTAATCTGGTTTTGAATCCAATCCCTTTTTTGTTATGGTAGTGATGCAAAAATTCGGCTTTAAATCGCGCCATATCTACATTAGCCGGACATTCTGATTTGCAGCCTTTGCAAGAAAGACACAAATCCAAGGTTTTTTTCAGTTCTTCGCTGGCAAATTCTTGAATCGGATTTGGCGAATTAAGTGCCTGTCTTAGCAGATTAGCCCGCCCTCGGGTGGAATAATATTCTTCTTTTGCACTTGGTTGGTTGTCAAATTTCCATTTAACCAACCCATGGAAAGAAGGGTGTTGCCAGTAAAGAGATCGGAGCCAGCAACAAGGACAAGCACAAGGGCAATACCAAACACACATCCCCCGATAAAACTACTGAATCCAACACCAAAAAGGGGTACCATATCATGAGTGACAGTGGTCATTAATTGGGCGGCAAAAGCAATATAGGCACCTGCTAGGAAAGATGATACTATTATTTTGGGAACCGGCATTTTGGTTTTGTAATCGCCAACGCCGATAAATGCTTGGGCAGTTTCAGCCGGGGTAAGAAAATTTTTTGCCATTGTGGAACGATCTCCTTATGTTAATGTGGTCATTTTGACTGATACTTTTGAAATGTGTTGATTAGATAACAATTCTATTGATAACTATTGACATCCATACATCATTACGTATGTCTTTCAACAATTATAAATAAGGGAGCAATCAACCCGTTATCCCCTTGCCTAATGGAAGCTTAGGGTTACTTTAAATCAAGATTTTTTTATTTTTCAAAAAGAAACGAATACGCTTACGCTTAGTCGGATGCAACCAATCCTTAAATTTGGTTCCGACTTTTTCTACTAACCTTTCAAACGAAAAGTCAGAATCATTCTTCCTTAAAATGTGTACTATAAGCACCATTGGCATCAGCATTTAAAAGTGTGTCATCACTTGCTTTATACAATCCACGTTTGACTCGCCTACCACTAAAAACTTGTTTCTTTTTCGCCTTTGGATTGTATTTTTTAGGCATTTTATCCCCATCTACAAAACTCGCTTTACTTGTATAACTTTCGTCTGTCACCTCAAGTATAATTCCGTGTGACCCAAGTTTGTACGATAATTTATCGACAAATTGGCCTAAAGCTAAATTGACAAAGTTCTGATTGGTTTTTTTGCCCAACAAAATGTTATTTAGTGATTTAGCAACATCACCTACAACCACTTTGGATATATTGTTTTCTACGCAAGTTTTTACTATAACATGAGTGGCTCTATGCAAGTAATCATTTACAGCTGCATTACGTCGGTTAGTGAGATTTTGAAGTTTTTGCGACCATTTCCTCCCATTTACTTTTTCAAGTGTTGATTGTATTCTTGCCTTGCGCTTGTTGTAAAAAGCGTTTATTGATTTTAGTCGTCTGCCATCAATAATAAATGGTTTAATCACGCCATTAGTGACACAAGTGGCAAGGTTGTTTAATCCCAAATCAATGGACATCACCTTGTCATTTGGAGTTATCTTTTTGAACTCGTCAATATTTTCTTCATAAACAAAAATCGCCTGAAAAGAATGTGGCTTGGGAATAATTTCCACTTGTTTAATATCATTATTCCAGAGATTAGATGGTACTTTTATCTCTAATCCCTTTTCCAATACGACAAGTTGAACAAAAATAATTTGGTGTGCCATAAGAAAAAATTTTCCGCTTGGCATTTTTAATTCCGCATAGAATGGTTCTTTGGCAATATTAACCTTGTTTTTTACTTGGAAAGCACAAGTATTATAGATCAAATTATCAGGTTTCTTTTGCTTGTACTTTGGTGGTCTCGGCTTACCGGGGTACTTATTAGGATTTTTTTTGAAATCCTGTAAAGCATGGAAGAACCCTTTAAAGTTTTTATCAAGCCGCCGTAATGTTTGTTGAGCGACTGCACTTTTCAGTAAGCGATAGTTCACCTCACCTTCAAGGTTTTCGACTTGCTTCATTGCCTTATCCATTTGTGGATAAGAGAAATATTTTCCCGTAACCTCAAACGTTTCTCGAAGAGTCCACAAAGCTTGATTGTAGAGATTTTTAGCATTATGACTGAGTTCTTTAAGTCGTTCAAACTGTGGCTTTTTTAAGCCTTTAATCTTAGTTTTCAGTGCTCTCATTTATTAGCACCTCGATGTACAAAAGTATAAAAAAATCAATGTACCAAAATCATAAAGTCCAGTCAATACTTTTCCAAGGTGTGTGATAACAAAACCGTTATCAATAGTTGTTAATAGTTAACAATACTATTGTGTACTATAACTCAAATGATCAATTTTTTTTGTATTTAGGCGTCCAATCGTCCAAAATAAATTTTGGACTCCTAAAATGACCAAAAGAATGTTAATAATTATATATTAATATAATTATATTAATATACACGCGATGTGCAACTTGCGACGCAGAGCGTCGCGGCATGCATTCCCACGCTCCGCGTGGGAACGAGAAAACTCGGGCGTACCTTGCACCTGGC
>LUTY01002757.1 GCA_001640045.1 Candidatus Thiomargarita nelsonii
GCGGCAAATGGATATTTTGGCCGTCAGCGTGTGGTTGCGTTATTTGGATTTGTGCGGCGAAACTGTGGCTTTTCCCTCTAATGGCTATCAGGGTGATTATGTTTGGGATATTGCAGCCAGTTTGCATCGTGAGCATGGTGAGGCTTTGCGACAGAGTGCTAGCACTGTCTTTAAGAATATACCAGCCGATGTTGATCAAGGTGGCGATAAAGAGTTACATATTGATGCCTTGATTGAGCGTAGTCAACAGTTGCTTGGGGATGCGTCTTATCGCTTGGTTTTTCAACGGGCTTTGGATGTGATTATTGAGGATATACGCCACGATTTGGAACAATTTGGGGTGGTGTATGAGGCGTGGTTTTCTGAGTCGAGCCTGAGTGATACTCGTGCAATAGATCAATTGAAAGCGGGTGGACATACTTATATGCAAGATGGTGCATTATGGTTTCGATCTAGTGCGTTTGGCGATGAGAAGGATCGGGTGGTGGTCCGTGAAAATGGACAATTCACTTATTTTGCGTCAGATATTGCCTACCATCTTAATAAATTAGAACGTGGATTTGATCATCTGATTAATATTTGGGGCGCCGATCATCATGGTTATGTGGCGCGTGTGAAGGCGGCGATGATGGCTTTGGGGGCGGATGCTGAGCGTTTGACGGTTTTGTTGGTGCAATTTGCGACTTTATATCGAGGTAAGGAGCGGTTGCAAATGTCTACCCGTAGCGGCGAATTTGTGACGCTGCGTGAATTGCGTGAAGAAGTTGGACGTGATGCGGCTCGCTTTTTTTATATCCAACGTAAAAGTGAACAGCATTTGAATTTTGATTTGGAGTTGGCCACGATAGAGAATTTTCATTGTAAATTAAACGATTCCATCCGTTGCTTGACCGATTGGGAGACTAACCAAGGTCCAATAATATCAGAATAAGCTAAACCTTCGGCAGTCGGTCTCAAATTCTGTTCATGGTACTCACACAAGCCTAAACGTAAAAGTTCTGCCAGTTCTGGAAAATCCCCTAACACTTCTGTCCCAAATTGGCAACGATAAGCTTCTAAATTGAGTCCCTCAATTTGCAAGATAGATTTTATGAAATAACGACGTTTTTGTTCATTCTCGTCAAGTTCGATGCCATAATCTGCCATTTTAAAAGAGCGTTGGCAATAGTCCATGATAATATCTTTGACATTGCGACGGCTAACAGCGTATTCACTTGAATAGTGTAAAGCACGGGTATAAGAACGGGCACCGCTGCCGAGTCCTAGCATACCATCTTCTTGACAGCAATACACTGGAGCCTTCTCATTCGCCGGCGCGTGGGCGGCTCGAAATAAACGCATAGAAATCTGATGATAGTTATTTTCAAGTAAAAATTCACGCCCCAGTCGATAGAGTTGCATACGGATATCGGAGAAAAAACAACAATCTCACCCACGCGCTCTCCTCGCAATTCGACAAGCTGACGATGTTGCAAGTTCTCAGAGTGGAACACAACGAACTCTGCGGAGAGATCCCATCATCCTTGATGAACCTGGAGCATTTGTGGTATCTAAACGTAAACAACAACCACCTAACAGCTACTGATCTCGCTCTTAGGGACTGGCTCAATGACATCACCCCTGGTTGGGAACTCACTCAAACACCCTGCTCCCCAGTAGGCACAGTACAATTCACCTTAAGTGCCTATAGTCAAACCGAAGACGGAGTACAAGCAGTCATCACCGTCACCCGCACCGGCGACAATAACGGAGAAGTATCAGTAGACTATGGCACCAGCGACGACAGCGCCACAGCGGGCAGCGACTACACTGCCACAATAGGCACCCTAACCTGGGCAGATATGGACACTGTGAACAAAATTTTTACAGTAGACATCATTGACGATACCGATCTGGAAAGCGATGAAACTTTCATCGTCAGCTTGGGTAATGCCGTCGGCGCAGAATTAGGAACACCAAATACCGCTATGGTAACGATCATGGATAATGAGGTGCCCTTTTGCGCGACAGTCACCGGAATTCTACCGGAAGAATGTCAAGCCCTTGTCTCTATCTACAACAGCACCAATGGTGATCTATGGAATGACAACACTAACTGGCTTGTAACAACTACGCCTTGTGATTGGTTTGGTGTGACATGTGGTGGTGGACATGTAACAAGACTCTACCTATACTACAACAATCTCAGCGGCACTATCCCAGCGGAAATCGAAAACCTGGAGTATGCGGATGTTATCCATCTGGAACACAATGAAATCTGCG
>LUTY01002758.1 GCA_001640045.1 Candidatus Thiomargarita nelsonii
AGTCCGACTGATTTCTATTTTGCGACCCTTCTCACCAGTTCGTTTGTCACAAAGAGTAAAAGCAATATTAACACTCAAACCCAAATTAACGGCTAATGTGCCATTCCCGCGATAACTCAATGTACTTGATTTTAATGAGGCATGAACTTCAGCAAGCGATATCCCCGTAATACTATTGGGACCATCAATCATTGTTGCACCCCCAGGTTTGATTTCACGGATAATTTCAGTGTCATCGACGGTGCCATCACCATTAAAATCTACACAATTCGTGGGTGGAGTAATGCAGTTATCGATCCGGCCATCATTATCAAAATCACTCCATATTGTCCAGCCTGGACCCCATTCGTTGCTACTATCACCGGGTGAAATCGCTGTTAGATTAACCGCACGATTTCGCGTAATGGCTTCACCTCTGCCATAATTCAAAGTAGCTACCAGGGTGTTAGTATCTGTAGTCAATCGGTTATCTTGTAAAAAGCCAATTAAACCGGGTATACCGATAGCGATTAGGATAGTTAAGATACTTAATGTCACCATCGCTTCGATTAAGGTAAATCCCGTTTGTTTTTTTATGAGCATTTTCGGTTCTCCTTCTGCTTGAGTGAATTATGAGTCCTATTAAATAACATGTCATATATGACTCAGATAAATGGTCATTTTTAGGTGATAAATGGTTTTTTTGCCCAAAGCTCAAAGGTCTTTATAGCTCGACATTTTTCTGAAAAACTATATAATGATAAACGGTATTATTTTAACCATAAAAAAATAGAGGTATTATGTCCGAAACAGTGCTTTTTACATCCGAATCTGTCTCAGAGGGTCATCCTGATAAAGTCGCTGATCAAGTATCAGATGCTATCTTAGATGCGCTTTTAACACAAGATACTAAATCCCGGGTTGCTTGCGAAACCTTAGTCAAAACGGGCATGGTTATGGTCGCTGGTGAAATTACGACCAATGCACAACTTGATGTCGAAACGGTGGTACGTGATACGGTCAAAAAAATTGGCTATAACAGCTCAGATATGGGATTTGATTGGGAATCTTGTGCCGTCGTATCCGCGATTGGTAAACAATCAGGCGATATTGCAATGGGTGTAGACGAATCTGAAGATCATGAACAAGGGGCTGGTGATCAAGGTTTAATGTTTGGCTATGCGACTAATGAAACTGATGTATTAATGCCAGCCCCCATCACTTTTGCCCATCGCTTGGTGAAACGTCAAGCTGAGTTACGTCATAATGGGACATTGCCTTGGTTACGCCCGGATGCCAAAAGTCAGGTGACTTGTCGCTATACTGATGGTAAGCCCACGGGCATTGATGCTGTGGTTATAT
Organism: Candidatus Thiomargarita nelsonii; assembly: GCA_001640045.1. Classification (GTDB taxonomy): domain Bacteria; phylum Pseudomonadota; class Gammaproteobacteria; order Beggiatoales; family Beggiatoaceae; genus Thiomargarita; species Thiomargarita nelsonii_A. Next base: position 1,342 of record LUTY01002758.1, read on the forward strand.
CAACTCAACATGCGCCAGATATTGAGAATAAAGCCTTGCGTGAGGCGGTGATGGATGAAATTATTAAACCTGTCTTGCCTGATCAATGGATTGATAAACAAACTCGCATTTATATTAATCCAACCGGTCGTTTTGTCATTGGTGGTCCCATGGGCGATTGTGGTTTGACAGGGCGCAAAATCATTGTTGATACTTATGGCGGTATGGCACGGCACGGGGGGGGGGGCATTTTCAGGTAAAGATCCCTCTAAAGTCGATCGTTCCGCTGCCTATGCGGCTCGTTATGTGGCAAAAAATATTGTCGCGGCAGGATTAGCAGCTCGTTGTGAAATTCAAGTTTCTTATGCGATTGGGGTGGCAGAGCCAACTTCGATTCGAGTAGAAACTTTTGGAACGGGGACGATGGATGAGTTGCGCTTAACAGAGTTAGTGCGTGAACATTTTGATTTACGTCCACGCGGTTTGATAGCGATGCTGGATTTATTGCATCCGATTTATGCTGATACAGCGGCTTATGGACATTTTGGACGTGAAGAAGAGCAGTTTAGTTGGGAGCGCACGGATAAGGCAGAGATGTTGCGTGAGGCGGCAGGCTGAGTAGATGGTGTCCAAGATAAATCTTGGACTCCTAAACTTATTAATTAACTTTTAACCAGGAGATAAAATGAGCGCACAACCGATCATCAATTTAAGACCAGATTATAAAGTCGCAGACATTAACTTAGCTGAATGGGGACATAAGGAAATTGCTATCGCAGAAACGGAAATGCCGGGCTTGATGCAACTCAGACAAGAATATGCTAATGAGCAACCGCTCAAAGATGCTCGTATTGCCGGTTGTCTGCACATGACTGTACAAACGGCGGTCTTAATTGAAACCCTGGTTGCTTTGGGTGCTGAAGTACGGTGGTCATCGTG
>LUTY01002759.1 GCA_001640045.1 Candidatus Thiomargarita nelsonii
AATGAAAATCCGATTAATCGTCATCTATGGCAGCATATCGGTAAGGCGTTTAAAGGGACTCGCAAGAAGAGCCAAGAGACTGAGTTTGTTTATCCCCAAGAGTTTGAAAATGCGTTAAGTACTTTATATGATAATTATCAAAAGGCTTATGATTTATGGGATAAACGGCGCATTGATTATTCTGATAGTATGCCACCTGTGTTTATTGTGGTGTGCAATAATACTATGACTTCTAAACGGGTATTTGATTATATCGCGGGGTATGATGATGGTGATAATGGTGAGAAATCCTTGATTGAGGGTAAATTGCCTATTTTTAGTAATGTTCGTAATGGGCAATGGTTAGCACAACCTAATACTTTATTGATAGACAGTTATCAATTAGAATCCGGTGATGCCCTGACTCAGGAGTTTAAGCAATTAGTCAGCTCTGAAATAGAAGAATTTAAGGCGGAGATCAAACAACGCTATCCGGGGCGCAGTGTTGACAATATCACTGATGAAGATTTATTGCGGGAAGTGATGAATACTATTGGTAAAAAGGGCAAACTGGGTGAAAATATCAAGTGTGTGGTATCGGTATCAATGCTTACCGAGGGATGGGATACTAACAGTGTGACCCATATTTTAGGCATTAGAGCCTTTAGTTCTCAATTATTATGTGAGCAAGTGGTAGGGCGAGGTTTACGTCGTATTAGTTACGAAACCGAACCACATAGCGTAGAAGTAGAAGGCAAAACGGTTAAATTTGAAGCTTTTCCGGCTGAATATGCGGAAGTCTATGGTGTTCCCTTTGAATTTATCCCCACTGCTGGTGGCTTAGCTGAACCCAAGCCCCCTAAGGAGACTACTTTGGTTTACACGGTTGATGAGCGAGCCGATAGCGTGATCACTTTTCCTCATGTTATCGGTTATCGCCGTGAATTAATTGGGGAATGTTTGACTTATCAATTTGATGAGGGCGTTCAATACATACTCACCAGTAGGGATATTCCCACCCTAACAGAAAATGCGCCCATTGCTGGCGTGTCAAGTTTGCAAAGTCCAGGTGAAATCAAAAAGAAGCGTTTAAGTGAGATTGCTTTTTTGTTGGCTAAATTGATTTTAGAAAAGTATTTTGAACAAGAAGGCGGAGATAAAGGGGTGCATTATGTCATTGGACAAGAAGCGGTGCAGAATAAAGTCAAATTCTGGCTATTTCCACAGGTGCTGCAGATTACTAAGTATTGGATGAAAAAGTATTTAATCTGTCGTGATAATACCTTTCCGCAATTGTTATGCTATGAAGAACTGAAACATAATGCTGCCAATAGAATCGTGCAACGTTTACAAACTCAGGCTGGTAAACCGATTTTAAAGCCCATTTTATTTTTACAATCATGTCATGCGGAAGGTTGTACAGATAATATTAATTTTCGTACCAGTAAACCGACTTATATGACTAATCATAAGTGTCATTTGTCCCATATTGTTTTAGACAGTGTTTGGGAGCGTCAATTTGCCCATGCACTGCAATCTATGGATGAAGTCAAGGCTTATGTGAAAAACCATCAACTTGATTTCAAAGTGCCTTATACCTTTGAAGGTAAACAGCATCATTATATCCCTGACTTCATTGCTAAAGTGGATGATGGGCATGATGATTTGTTGAATCTGATTATTGAAGTTTCCGGGGAAAAACGGCCCGATAAGGATACTAAAATGGAAACGGTTAAGAATCTTTGGGTGCCAGCCGTGAATAATACGGGGCAATTTGGGCGGTGGGCGGTTTGCGAAGTGACTGATCCTTATCAAGCGATGACTACAATTAGGGAATGTTGTTGAGCTATGCTTTCATAAGCAATCTCAGGCTTTGTTCTGTTTTTTAATGAGTACAACGGATTTACGGAATAAACTGATTTTAAAAACATTTTAATTAACATTAACTCGATGTTCTAGTTTTTTGATCTTGACATCAAAGGCATTAGGAGTCCAAAGCTGAAGCTTTGTTCTGGGTTTATCGGAACGGTTTATCGGGACTCCAACAACAATGTCAAGTAACTTGGAGTCCAAAGCTTCAGCTTTGGACTGTCTTGGTAAAGAGCTCGCCCAAAGCTAAAGCTTTGGACTCCAACAACAATGTCAAATCAAAAAAACTTGAACATCGAGATTAATGTTAACGTTATGAATTGATTATTTGTACATTTAATCAGTTTATTCCGTTAATCCGTTGTACTCAGTGCGAAAGTCCTAATCTATTCAAATTTGGGTGTGAAAATT
>LUTY01002760.1 GCA_001640045.1 Candidatus Thiomargarita nelsonii
TCATGAAAAAACCAACCAAACGATTAAGGCTCATCACCAGCCTATTCCTATTAACACTCACACCCCGTGTACCGGCTGAAATTATCACAGACGGCACAGTGGGGCCACCGAGCACACTTTCCGGCCCTAACTATATGATTGGCCACGACTTAGGCAGTCAAAGTGGCACCAATTTGTATCACAGCTTTGACAAGTTCAATGTTAACACTGGTGAAAGTGCCACTTTTACGGGCCCCTTGGACATCAATAATGTCTTTGGGCGCGTCACCGGCGGAGAGTCTTTCATTGATGGACAAATCAGCTCCGATATCCCCAATGCGGATATTTACTTGATCAATCCGCGTGGCATCATGTTTGGTCAAAATGCGTCTTTAAATGTGCCCGGCTCATTTTATGCGAGTAGTGCCGATCAAATTATCCTCAAGGATGGTACAACTTTTAGCGCGACCAATCCACAAAACGATCCTTTGATACTGTCAGCCGAACCTTTTTCGGCGTTTGGTTTTTTAGATGATGATACGCCACCTGCCCCTATTTCTATTACGGGTAGCCAATTTAAAGTTGAGGCCGGAAAAACTTTCAGGTTGGTGGGCGGAGAGATCACGATAAATGGTGCTAACATTTCGGGCGGGCAGGGGATTGAGATTGAGAGTGCGGCGCCGATCACGGTGACGAATTCTACGATGAAGGTTGAAGGTGAGGGAAGAATCTTTTTCCGTGGTGGCGAGTTGGTGGTGATGAATTCGGAGATTCAAGTGGACTCTAACTCAGCAAACAGTCGGATTGAAGTGGATGTGACTGAGATGCAGTTGACGGATTCTAGCATTCGCCTTTATCCAATAGGGGGAAGTGATGCGGGTTCTATTGTTATTGGGATGGGTCATTTAAATAGTTTAAGCTTGACAAATTCATCAGTTGGGGCCGACACTGTTGGTGCCGTAAATGCCGGCTCGGTACAAATTAAGGCGGCAAATAGTATAACGTTCTCCAATAATAGTCAATTAAACGTGAGTTCTTATGCAAGTGGTGATGCCGGCTCGGTTGAGATTGATACTGGTAGTTTAAGTTTGACAAATTCATCATTTATTGGGGCCAACACTTCTGGTGCCGGAAATGCTGGCGAGATACAAATTCAGGCGGCAAATAGTCTAACGCTCGAAGATAACAGCTTTTTAACTGTGAGTTCTTCTGCAAGTGGTGATGCCGGCTCGGTTGACATTGATACTGGTAGTTTAAGTTTGACAAATTCATCATTTATTGGGGCAGGCACTAGTGGTACCGGAAAGAGTGGCGAGATACAAATTAAGGCGGCAAATAGTCTAACGCTCCAAGATGAGAGTTTCTTGTTCGTGTATACTGTGAGTAGTGGTGATGCCGGCTCGGTTGAGATTGATACTGGTAGTTTAAGTTTGACAAATTCATCATTTATTCATGCAGGCACTTCTGGTTCTGGAAAGGGTGGCGAGATACAAATTCAGGCGGCAAATAGTCTAACGCTCCAAGATGAGGGTTTCTTGATTGTGAATACTGAGAGTAGTGGTGATGCCGGCTCGCTTGCCATTGATACGGGCAGTTTAAGTTTGACAAATTCATCATCTATTGAGGCCAGCACTTGGGGTACCGGAAAGGGTGGCGAGATACAAATTCAGGCGGCAAATAGTCTAACACTCGAAGATGGCAGTTTCTTAAGAGTGAATACTTTTGGTGAGGAAATAGGAAGTGGTGATGGCGGCTCGCTTGCCATTGATACTGGTAGTTTAAGTTTGACAAATTCATCATTTATTGGGGCAGGCACTCGTGGTCCCGGAAATGCTGGCGATATACAAATTAAGGCGGCAAATAGTATAACACTCGAAGAGGAGAGTAGTTTAGTCGTGACTACTATCGGTAAGGAAATAGGAAGTGGTGATGCCGGCTCGCTTGCCATTGAAACTGGCAGTTTAAGCTTGACAAATTCTTATATATTTGCCTCAACTTTTGGTCCAGGAAAAGGAGGCGATATACTAATTAAGGCGGCAAATAGTATAACGCTCGAAGATGAGAGTTTCTTGGCCGTGAATACTGGAAGTAGTGGTGATGCCGGCTCGCTTGCCATTGAGACTGGCAGTTTAAGCTTAACAAATTCAAATATTGTGGCCACCACTTCTGGTTCTGGAAATGCTGGCGAGGTACAAATTAAGGCGGCAAATAGTATAACACTCGAAGAGGAGAGTGGATTAGTTGTGGGTACTTCCGGTAGTGGTGATGGCGGCTCGCTTG
>LUTY01002761.1 GCA_001640045.1 Candidatus Thiomargarita nelsonii
TCTTCAGGCTGATTGATATTTCTGAGCGCCTTCGCCCAATAGAGTTGCGTGTGGACATTTTTGAGAGGTGACCAACGCATCCCAATACCAACGCTGGATATATCCTTGGGCTCGGGCGTTGAACGGTCTTTATTCTCACCTCTACCATAATCAACGAATGGGACAAGATGTATTTTACCCTGAGCCGGCTCATCGAAACTCAGGTGACCAATAGGAATATGCCATTCCAGAGAAGCGGAGAGACCATTGTCTCGTATCAATTGACTTTCCCGATAACCACGGACAGAGGCGTGCCCACCAATGGAAAATTTCTCTAGCGATAACAACTCATTATTGGCCAGTTGAATATTAGTACGGAACAATAAACGACTCTCCCATAAACGTGGAAAACTCGATCTCATCCACGATAATTGCTTAAAGCTGCCAAACCATTGAAATTGACCCAACCACGTCCGAAAGTGATTGTCGATGAAATCTTTATTAATCGTCGTAGTGCCTAAAGCGTCGGTACCAAAACTAAAAGTATTATAAAACGCCAACACATTATACTGACCACGACTCAGCCATTCTGAAGAAAGGCGTATGACACCATATTCCATTTCCCCTTCAATGGAACCGCGTGAAAATGGAAAAGGTTGATCCTCTAAGAATGTTGTATTCTTGCGCCGTTCCAGTTTCAAAGCTAGCGCAAATTCCTGATAGGATTGTGGATTTGGATCAGGTGGCGGATAACTTTTATAAAAAGGCTGACGCAAAGAAACCGACCATCTTTCAGAGTCGCTTTTGACATCAAGCTCATTAAAAGGCTCAGTCACGACTTCAGAATCGCTTTTGTCAAAATCCAACGATAATGTCGTATCATATTTCATCAACGGCAACGGGACACTATAATTTAACGCATAATCGTTTAAGCCTTGCGTCAAACCATAGCGAAAATAAAAGGCATCGCCCCAACCCAGTGGCAGATTGCGGTAATTCAATTCAACCGCCCCCCGATAAGCACCAACGCTAGGCGTGCGGTAATTATTAAATCTAAAGCCGATCTGAAGAGAATCCGCCTCTCTCACCTTGACTTTAAGTATCCCATCGCCGGGTTCATCGCCGGGGGCGACATTGCCAACGATTTGTTTAAATAATGGATTTTGTTGCATAATTTGCAAACGCTCTTGCAAATTTTTCATATTCAGGATATTTTGCTCATCCTCTTTAAACTTTAAACGCCGTTTAATATAACCACTGGACAAACGCAATTGATCCTCATTTTCTATCACAACATCTGTTAACCTGCCCTCAATGATGCGTATGACAATCACCCCCTCCTTGACTTCTTGATCGGGAATAATGGCACCAGAATTAATATAGTGATTTTCGATATAAAAACGACTGATAGAAATTTTAAAGGCTTGGATTTGTTCAGCCGTCATATAGCAATTAACACTGACAATTGGTTGAGCCCTCTGACTCAATGTGAGCTGACAATCTTCAGACAGTTTACCAGCCAGTTGCTGTTTCAAATGACTTTCCAGCGCAGTCAACCTTGTAGGATGGAGTCCATCCAGTATCAATTGACGTACATACAATCCACTTTGAGCGGATAACGGCCCATCGTTTGGAGTGGCGGCGAATAAAGGATGAATGCCCCCCACCAAAGCAACAATTAACGTTTTAGGGCAATGCCGGGCCTATATTTGGGTTTGATGTTCATTATCCTGATTCTGCTCTTTACCGGTTTAGCATTGACAGTCAGACGATATTTACCATCAAGCGGCGGGGGAGATAATTTGTCGCGGGCGGCAATCGCTGCCTTATGTCCCTGTGCGCCTGCCAACGAAAAAAAATGATAAGCCCGCGCCGTATTCTGCGCTACGCCTTTGCCCTCATAATACATCGCCCCAAGGAGATATTGTGCATCAGCGAGACCTTGTTCGGCTGATTTCTGAAGCCAGTGGTAGGCTTGAGCAAAATCTTTCTCCACCAAATAAATGGCACCTAGCAAACTTTGAGCTTCAGCATGTCCTTGATCAGCCGCTTTTTTTAACCAATGTATCGCTTGAGCTGTATCGCGAGAGACACCTCTGCCTATCAGATACATTGAGCCAAGTAAGCTTTGAGCATCAGCATGCCCTTGCACTGCCGCTTTCTCAAGCCACGGTGCCGCTTGGGTAAAATCTTTTTTGTCATAATAGACTTTCGCTTGTGCGAAGGCCTCTTCAGCCTCGACGGCTAGAAGAGGCGATACCCACGCCAACACTAGCAA
>LUTY01002762.1 GCA_001640045.1 Candidatus Thiomargarita nelsonii
CTAATAGTCTGATTAGTGACGATGTTTATGGGATTACCGAAGATCAGACGGGCGCATAGAAGCTCCGCTCAGAAGGGGTTGCCTTGCGGCAACTGATAATGCGTATACTCGCGCCGCGTTCGGTATAAACCACTACCAACACACGATCTTCATCAGAACTCCCAATGTCAATATACCGTTGCTCATCCACTGAATGGTCAGGATCATATCTCGTAATTGAGAAGGGATCAATGAAGACCGTTGTGGCTTCATCAAAACTGACTCCGTGTTTTTTGAGATTCGCTTTGGCTTTCTCGTCGTCCCACTCAAAGTTTAGTTTCATTGTGGATCCTTTAAGCCATTTTTTATTAATATGCTCACAAAATAAACCCCTATCAAACACCTTGCTAGGCATTCCCAAGTTGACTTAGAGCGTGTTTTAAAAGTATTTTTAAACCGGAAATGTCGGATGGGTAGCGAAACCCATCCTAGATGAGGCGACTTGAGTCTTTTAAAACACGCTCTTAGCAACAAGGGAACGAAACAATGAATGTCAATAATATACTAAAAATTGTCATAGTGCAAAATCCATGTCAAAATCCTTTCAATTACAAATCAATTTTAAACCCAAGGGCGATCAGCCAGAGGCGATTATACTTCAAACGGTCAAGATTTCGGATTTTTGAGTTTGAGACCTGACAGGTTTCAAAAACCTGTCAGGTCTGTGGTTTCCAAACAACCGAAAATTTGACAGTGCTTAGTATAAATTCGCTTGGAGATTAGTTGAGATAACTTATCTAAAAATCCTATTTCTTCAATAAATAAGATTTTTTGGCTGCCATTTTTTTTTACAATTCATTTAGGATCATTATCGGAAATAACTACAAGGATGTTATATAAACAAGGATAAACCGAACCATTATCTCACGCGCCGATAATGAATTAACTGATTGTAAATATTTATGTTTATCCTTGCTTATATAACATCCCTGTAGTTTTTTTTAACCAAACGAGAAAAAAAAACCAAATGTGTACACACACCAAAGCCCTTTTCCTATTTATAATAAATCTCACCATCAGCCCAAATCTCTATGCACTCAAATTTGAACATCTCAGCGTTGCTGATGGGCTTTCGCAATCTGTTGTGCTGTGCATTTTACAGGACAGCAAAGGCTTTATGTGGTTTGGCACCGAAGACGGCTTGAATAAATATGATGCTTACAAATTTACCGTTTACAAACACGAGCCCGATAACCCTAACAGTCTGACTAACAACTATGTCTGGTCCATTTTTGAGGATCACACTGGCATATTGTGGATTGCTACTGGTCATGGTTTGGACAAATTTGATCCCGCCCACGAAACTTTTGTACATTATCGGCATGATGAAAACGATCCCAATAGTCTCAGTCACAACGATGTCAGGGCGGTTTATGAAGATCACACCGGTACTCTCTGGGTGGGTACTTTGGGTGGCGGGCTCAATCAATTTGTCCGCAAAACGGAAAAATTTGTGCATTATCAGCACGATGAAAATAATCCTCACAGTCTCAGTCACAATGAAATCTATTGGAGTGGTAGTCTTTATGAAGACAGCAGCGGCACCTTATGGATTGGTACTTATGGCGGTGGTTTGAATAAGTTTGACCGTGAAACCAAAAGCTTTGTACGTTATCAACACGATGCCAACGATCCTAACAGTTTAAGCAACAACACCATTTTTGCGATTTACGAGGACAGTACCGGCAGCTTGTGGATTGGCACGGATGATGGTTTGAATCAATTTGATCGTGAAACCTTTGTCCATTACCTAGACGATCACATTGTCAACGCTATTTATGAAAAGGGTGTATTATGGATTGGTACTGATAGCAAAGGTCTGTATCAGTTTAACTCAGAAAAAAAAACTTTTGTGCATTATCAACATGATAACAACGATCCTCATAGTCTGAGCAACGATTATATTAACATCATTTACCAAGATAATACCCATGTGCTGTGGATAGGGACTTGGGGAGGTGGACTCAATAAAGTCAGTGAGACACAAAAATTTAGACTTTATCAACACCATGAGCCTCATAGTTTAAGCAATAATGCGGTTTGGGCAATTTATGAAGATAGTCATGGCATCTTGTGGATTGGTACTGAAGGTGGAGGGCTCAACAAATTTGACCGCAAAACGGAAAAATTTGTGCATTATCAACATGAGGAGAATAATCCTAATAGTCTGATTAGTGACGATGTTTATGGGATTACCGAAGATCAGACGGGCGCA
>LUTY01002763.1 GCA_001640045.1 Candidatus Thiomargarita nelsonii
AATTGATCCTTGTCGCTCTGACGCAATAGGGTTTGTGAAATGGGATAATTAATATAAGTTCTTGAGCCCTCGCCTCGTTGTGCTGATGGGACAAAGCCGTTTTGTCTTAACCAAAGTGCCCAATCTTGCCATAATAATTCTTCCTCTTTCATACCAATAGGACGACTATTTCCTGAAATAGGTAAATCAAGTATTTCTTTAAATCGTCGAAAAAAGTTGCTTTGGTTGACTTCTTCGTCTTCTGCCATGTGATAAGCCGCCAAAACCATCGCACTTAAAAAAGCAACACTTTTGGGCAAGCCCTGCTCATCCCGCCCTTGTAGGTGGCTTAATTTAACTTGTCCATCAACAATGACCTCTTTTTTCACAGCGGCACAAAAATCAGCACACCAATTCCCACCGCTTGGAGAAAAATATTGACCAATACTTTCTAAAACGTCATCATCAACACTGAGATATATTTGACTTCCTTGCGGAATACCCGTGGTAAAATAGGAAATTAATGCTTGGTTCCATTGGCTATAGTTAGCCGTTAAAGGGTTTTTATTAACAAACAATGCCTGATAGAGATAATCGTGAAAATCCTCATCTGAACGCCACCGTATTTCTTGTAAACCACGGCGGATATGACGCTGTAGCAGTTGGCAAAAACGTTTATCATCTTCAAATAAATTTTCGTTGTGGAATACGCTTAATAGGGCACAAATAGCATCAGTCAAATCGCTGCTACCTAACTCATCCGGTGTTTTTCCCAAGCCGGTGACTTGTTCTAAACGATATTCACTGCCTCGACTTTCCAAACGATCAAGGCTGTCATCAGGTGGGATTGGCATCTGAAGCGATTTGGCAAGGGCAATACGTAAAACAGTCCATTTAGGCACTTGCTTTTGTAAACCATAAAGAAGAATTGATTGAATCAATTCTTCATCTTGGGTATCAGTCTCAATTTTTCCAGCCATGATTTATTCACTCTATTTAGGAGTCCACCTCCGGTTTGGACGTCCAAACCGGAGGTGGACTCCTAAAAAATAGCTTGTTCTTTAATATCAGTGCTATCACCTTGTGAATTAGATAAGCAATATTCTTTATAAATATAAGGTTTTAATTGTTCATATTTACGCTCATCTAATTCAGAATTAGTTGGTAAAATAATAACTTGTTTTCCAATCTTCGGATAATATTGGCGGAGTAAATTGTCTTGATGTTCTCGATCAATACGCGCTAAAGGGGTATCAATAATAAGGGGAATATTTTTCCCTGAGACTTCTTTCAATGCCCACAAAAGCGTCGTTGCAGCAAGCTGCTTCATGCCCGAAGAGAAATTATTGATGCCAAGCACCTGCCCCTGCGCGTTTTCATAGCGAAGCTCAAAATCAGAAGTGACTCGAATATGGCTAATCATATTGTGTGCCGTCATTAATATCGGAAAATAATGGTTAATCGCTTGTTCTATTTGTTGTTTCTGTTTGTCTTTTAATCTATCCTTGAGTTGAGTGAAAAAATCTCGCAGTGAGTTGGCGATATCGAGTTTTTTACGAGTCTGAGCATTCAATTCCACCTGTTTTTGTTGTTGTGTGATGGTTAATTTTTTATGGCTCATTTCGGTTTCTAAGCGTTTCATTTCACTTTGCAGCTTTTTGAAATCAGCTTTTTTATTAATCAGTTCATTTTGGTATTTTTTTTGTTCAACCTTATGTTGCTGATAGCGAGTCCGTTCATCAACAGACAAACTACTGATAGTTTCTAACTTTTCATCAATTTTTTTTAACTGGGTTTTAATTTTCTGCAAGCTTGGTAAGTCATTTATCCGTTCTTGCAAAACTTCTTCAAGTGTATAACGTTGCAATTGTCCCATAATTGATTTAATACGTGAAGGTTCTAAACGTAACACCGTCTCAAGAGGTATTAGATTAGAAATCCGCTTGTGTAATAATTGAACCAGACGATCTTGGTAAAAATGCCTTTGTTGTTCATCTAAAGGATAAGGTGGTTTATCAAACAACTCATTAGGTAAACTGGTTATCAATTCTTTTAGCAACTGATGTTCCTGAGTGTGACTTTGAGTGTCAAGCAATTCGCTTAACTGAGCCAGGGTTGATTTTACCAATTTAATATTAGCTAATAATGGTATATCGCGTGGCAAGGTTTCAGCTATTTTAGTTTCAAGTTGTGCTCGTTGTTCTTCAAGCTGTTGCTGCTCTCGCTTCAGGAGAACCTCATCACGTTGAGAACGAAAAGCTTGCATTCCATCC
>LUTY01002764.1 GCA_001640045.1 Candidatus Thiomargarita nelsonii
GGGAAATAATGCCGGATGCCTCAGTCGCACCATAGATATCAATCACGGTTATTCCCAGTTTGCCAAAAATTTCCACCAAGGCACCGTTCAACTTAGAGGAAGAAGAAATACCATAGCTAAAGTGACCGCCCAGCTTGTTGCGTAGGAAGATACGAGTAGAGGAAAGCTTGGCCTTGTCCAATGTACCGATGTCGTGGAGTTGAGCATTCTTTTCTATGCTTGTGAGGTATCGATACAGGTTGTGCAATATTGGTTTGTTTTTCATCTCCTCCAAAACTTCCTTGAGGATATATATCCAAAACTTGGGTACGGCCATAAGCACCTTGATGCGTACACCTTGCCGCTTAAGTTTTTTGATCTCATCCTCTAGGACATCATCCTCATCAGGTTCGCGAGTGAAATAAATCACGGGAAAACCGCGCGTTTTGGTGACTAGGAATTCCACTAGGGTTGCGATATGGGTGTAGGGGCCAATATTGAGCATATCCTCTTTTTCCCTTAGATTAATAACATCAATAGCCTCATTGACTTCGGCCACGATGTTACCGTGGGTGATCTGCACAATCTTAGGTAAGGTGGTAGTGCCAGAGGTGGCATAATGGCCCAATACCGTCTCTGGCTCATCCAACCGCGCACTCGGACGGAACAAACCCTCAACATGACTCGTTTCTACTAATTTTTTTATACTGATCTCACTTTCCCGTAGCGCGGGGTATGTCACACCCTGATCCTCAAATACTTCTACCAGATCAGCAACGAGTAATCGGGTGGAAATGTCCAGTTCGGCCAGTAATTCTCGAATTCTATCCAACTGGGCATAGGACACTAGCAAATACGTCGGCGGATTCTGAGACAATAGGTGACGTAGTTCCACCGCGTTCATCTTAGTGTCCAGCGGAAACAGTATGTTGCCGGTATAGAATGTGGCCATAGCGGTCATATCCCATTCCAAACGGTTTTTACAGAAGGTTGATATCACTCTCTGCTTGTCATTGTCCTGCTCCAAAAAGCGAATCATCACTTGAATTCGCTTTAGGTAAGTATCGAAACCCAAGGAGTCATATTTTTCGCCAGTGTCAAAGCGGATAGCCACTCGATTTCCGTAGGCTGGAAGCTGAGTATCCACGATGTCCGCTACACTGTTGATGGAATGGAAGACTTTGAATGTCTTCGGGGTAATCTTGTTACGTATTCTTTTTAATAACATGGGAACTTCACCGAATTGTTAAAAAACTACCACTTATTCAGGCACAGAAGTCACTTGCTTCCATACTTTATCGTTCAACTTTAAATCTCCTAGCGAGAATCCGTGCTGATTTGCCATCTCCAACGCTTGGTAGACGTGCTCCACCTCTAACAGCCCTTTACAGAAAGAATGGTTATGACCATCGAATCCCGTTAGTAACGTTTCAGCGATACAACCATAGCAGATATCTGCGCCTGGCATTCCTACAAAATCAATACGTGAGTTCTCTGGCAAGCGTGCTAATCCACCCTCAAAGGCGTAGAAGTGGTCTAACTTATCTTCAAATGTCGGACTCAAATTGGAAGGCACAGAGGCACAGCAGACTATGCTCCCAGGTCGGACTTTTTCTGGGGTAATCAAATGTGGATCGGGCGAATTGGTGGCTACCACGACAATATCACAAGAGCGCAGTATCGCCATATCGGTGTGCAGTTCAACTCCGTAGCTTTCCTCGTTGTCAAACGGTTCATCGGCTAGCACCTTTTCCAGCACTGTGCCCATATCAGTTGGCAATTTCTCCGCATCCAAGCCAGCAAACAGCGCGGCGACTGCCTCGTCATCAAAATGATGGAGCTTAGCACGTTCTCGTTTCGTATTCAACACTTGATAAACTTTTCGCGCTATCATCCCCGGTGCCATCTCGTGGAAATCAATGTCTGCCACCGATTCTTGGTGAATGAGCGCAAGAAGTTCTTGCAAGCACTGTTGTCGGGCGTAACGCAAGCGGAATAGGCCCGATTCACCCTGTCGTCCGATCAAATGCAACTGACCCACTTGTTGGATCAGTACTTTGGCAAGCACTAAACCGATGTTGCCAGTGGCACCAACCACTGCCACCTTTGCGGTGGCGATATCTATGTTTTGTTCGCGTGCAGCGTAGTCAATACCTAGAAGTACCAAGGCAGCGGTGTAAGCGTTGCCCGTGGTGATGGGTACTTCGTAATCGTTAATGGTTTGACCATTGTTGGTAACGATGGATGTGTAGGCACCCAGTCCCACCATAGC
>LUTY01002765.1 GCA_001640045.1 Candidatus Thiomargarita nelsonii
ACTTTTACCACGCAAACTGCGATCAGCAATACTAAAAGGAATTCGCTTGGTTTCATCAGGTATCGTATCAAATACCGCCTCAATAAACGGCGCATAAGTTTCAATATCAGGCATCATCACCAACACATCTTTAGGCAAAATAGTGGGATTTTTCTCAAACAAAGCCAACAATTGATCATGCAAAACTTCGACTTCACGCATTGGACTATGACAAGCATGAATTTGGATAGACTTATCCTGTGCATCAATCGGCGTTTTTCCAGCCTCGCCACGCTCACGCAAATGCAAAATATCTGACTGAATACAATGAAGCAACAGAGCTTCATCGGGCGTATCGAAATATTCATGAGGGTTGTGTGGATATTCATTGAAAATATCAATAAAATCGCGCCCCATTTTGCCCATAGAAGCTAACAAAGTATTACCCTTTTCAAGATATTGAACCTCATGAGAACGCTTGATATGCGCTATTTCGCTATCAGAAACAATATCCCCCCAATATTCTTGACAAGGATTGAGCAAAAAGATATAAACATCAATCACCCGCCCCAATTCTGCCAACACCTCTAAATGAAATGGCGGCAAAGCGGAAATGCCAAACACTGAGACGCGCTGAAATCGTGGATTCTTAGCGAGACGCTGCACATTTCTAAAAAAATCCGCCCGCAATTTAGCGCGATGCTGTGTACCATAACGCTTTACCAAGGCACGCCATAAAATGGCTTGCCAACGCGCCTGAGAATCATTGACTAATTCGCGGGGCTGCCCCCCATTTTCCCAATCAGCAATCCAAGTTGGACGATACATCAAATATTGATCAAAGACTTCAGCAATTCGAGAAGCCAATTGAAAACGTTTAATCTGTTGCACATCTCCCTGCAAATAATTGTTAAGTTCAATAAACTCTTGCTCCTCAAGAAACTCAGGCAAAATTTTCATGATGCTCCATACCATGACTTCACGCTCAAAAAGAGAAATATCAGGCAAATAACCCAAAGTTTCTTTAAAGAGCCGCCACAAGATAGCATTAGCAAAAGGGAAATAAGCATTAGCCCAAACGCCAAAATATTGAGCCAATTCCATTGACACCCACCGCTCCATGCCTTTACTTTGCACGACAATCGTTTCTTGAATTAAGGGAGGCAGAGGATTAGCGTTAATAACGGAGACGAGATTTTGAATTAAATATTCAAGACGATTACTGGTATGAATGTGTAGCATAATGATTAATATAGTACAACGAATTAAGAAATAAACGAATTTTCTCGTTCCCACGCGGAGTGGCGGGCAACCACAAGGGATTGCCCCTACGAAAAATGCCATATCGTGGCGGGCAACCACAAGGGATTGCCCCTACGAAACGTTTCTCGTTCCCACGCTCTGCGTGGGAATGCATGCCCGGACGCTCCGCGTCCTGCAACATGGAAATTTAAAAGTCTAGTACAACTGATTAGGGGAATAAACGGATTGAATCGTGCCTTCCCAAAACCTACAGCTATAGGAATTCTAAATGATTCTGGCTGTAATATGAGGGGACTTAAAATCACCGAAAAATTTACAACACAGCCAGAAAATTTTTCAAAGCGAATAGACTTGTTGCATTTCACTATATATTAGTACAACTAATTAGGAAATAAACGAATTGTATTACTTGTTAATTGCCGTTTTTAATTACTTCGTTACTTCGTTTCGTTTATTTCTAAATTAGTTGTACTAAATTGGACGTCCAAGATTTTTAAACCAGCCACAGTCCCTTCAAGCGTTGCCAATGATCTTTATAATAATTTTGTAAACCAAGAGGAATCGTGTCAAAATCCGTATAAGTCCCATTCTCAATTTCGGGCAACACATAATGCAAATACCTGAAATTGCCCTGACTTTTGAAAATTAAATGCTCAATCAATTTTTGATTATCAATACCCTGAATCCCCGATTGTTCAACCGCTTTACTAACAAATTTTTCAATATCCGTGAGATTTTCCTTTGAATCTTGCTTAATCAGAACATGAGCTTGCTCACAGCTAATCCGGAGCGTCTCACCGGGGCGTGTCGTCACGACGATATAAACGCAATTGGGTAGCGTTATTGGCAAGAACAATTTATTCACCCCCACCAAATCTGTGTCACCCACCTCATCAAGCGCATCAAGCGACGCGAACGATCACCGCGTTGCGGATTTTTAGCAATCAGATCAAAACTAAGCGGTTTGTTAGGGCGCGGATAAGTTTGATCATTCAAACCTAA
>LUTY01002777.1 GCA_001640045.1 Candidatus Thiomargarita nelsonii
CTTATCCCCCATTTTTTACGCCGCTATTTGACTTTGTCGCTACCATTGAGAATGAGCAAGAGGCAAAAAAACAATTAGAGGCCTTTTTAGGCTCTGAACGTATCAACAGCCGGACAGATGATGATAAAACGCTGGTGTTAGCACGGTTACAAAATGAAAAAAAACCTGTTGCCTGTACATAATGAACAAGGTCAAACATTTTCGCTGGTGGATGGAAATATTGGCGCGGGTGGTGAGGGCAAAATTTGGGCTGTCCACGGACAGCCCGACTTCGTTGCCAAAATTTACAAAAAAATAACACCGCAACATGAACCCAAGCTAAAAGCGATGCTTGCCAATCCGCCGGTGTCAGCACATATCGCTTGGCCAGTTGATTTGCTGTATGAGCAAAAACGGTTGGTTGGTTTTCGGATGCCCTATGTTCGAGAGAGTGACTCTATTTTTAAGTTTTATCATCCTATCCTGCGGAAAAAAAAGTACCCTTATTTTGAGCTGAAACATTTTTATCACATTGCCTATAACTTGGCTGTTGCTGTGAGCAAGATTCATGACAAAGGACATGTCATCGGAGATGTCAACGAAAGCAATATCCTCGTTAATTCCAAAACGTTAGTCACAATAATTGATACAGATTCTTTTCAAATAAAAGGCCAACAAGGGAATATTTATCCCAGTCTTGTCGGCAAACCTGAATATACGCCCCCGGAATTACAAGGTGTCAATTTTAAAAGCGTTAATCGTACAAAAGAACATGACTACTTTGGTTTAGCAGTTCTGATTTTTCAATTACTTATGGATGGTATTCATCCTACGGATGGGATAGTGACTAGCCAAGATTCTGTCGGACGAGATGAACGTATTAAAAGAGGTTTTTTTCCCTATCAAAAAAATGCCGTCATCAAACCACGACCCACCGCTCCCCCGTTTAATCAACTTCATCCTGAGGTACAATCTGCCTTTATACGCTGTTTTGTTGATGGTTATCGTAATCCTTGCCAACGTCCATCGGCTATAGAGTGGCAACAGGTCTTGCAAAAAGCATCACCTTCCATTCAAGCGTCACCGATTTCAGTTAAGAGGACGAGTTATCGCGTTAAACCGCAACCTAAGTTATCCTTATTTCAGTGGGCTCTCATCAAGCGGCTCATTTCAAATCGGCTTGATCCGATTCGCTTGTTTATTGCCGTATTTGTATTATTTATTGCATTGGTGATATTTTGGCCATCTTCATCGCCAAACGAGTCACCACTCAATGGTGAGCTTTTACCACCGTCAGCCAAGATTGAGCCCCCAGCCGCCCCTAGTCAACCTAAAATAGTCCCGCTGACAGTACGCTCAAATATTGATAATAACACGGTATTCATCAATGGAAAAAACGCCGGCTCCAGCCCTTTGGATGTCAAACTACCACTGGGCTCATACATGGTACGAGTGGAAAAGGACGGTTATTTTCCGTTTAAAGGGCTGATTGATTTACAACAAGCCCAAAATCTGCGTGTCAAATTGCAGCCTAAACCTAAACAACTTATAATCAGTTCAAATATTAATAATGCCACCGTATCCATCAATAGGAAAAATTATGGCTCTACTCCTGTAAATGTCAAATTGCCGCCCGCTTTTTACACGGTACAGGTGCTAAAAGACGGTTATTTTCCGTTTGAAAAGCAAATTTATTTACAACAAGCCCAAAATCTGCGTGTCAAATTGCGGCCCATTGACGTGGACACCCAGAATGGGCCTAAATATCCGGTGCCGTCTGTCGCTTTTACCCTGACGGCACTTAAACCGGTCGTGTCTGTTGCCTTCGCTCCAGATAGTCAGACGCTCGTATCGGGCGGACATACTGTCAAATTGTGGCAAATCAGCACTGGGCAACCACGGGATACCCTGATCCAAGATAAAGTTGTGATGTCGGTTTCTTTCAGTCCTGATGGTCATAAGCTCGCATGGAGCAGTCATAACGAAATTATCCTGTGGGATGTCAACACCGGTCAACCACTACACACACTGACTGGGCATAAAAATCTTGTGATGTCTGTTTCTTTCAGCCCGGATGGGCACACGCTGGCATCGGCAAGTTCTGACAAAACTATCAAATTGTGGGATGTTCGCACTGGTCAACCACTGCACACCTTGACAGGGCATAAAGATTCGGTGATGTCTGTCTCCTTTAGCCCAGATGGTCGTACCCTCGCATCGGGTAGCCGGGATCAGACTATCAAGCTATGGGAAATCAGTAGGGCTAAACTATTGCACACCTTGATCGGGCATAAAAAAATGGTGTGGTCAGTTGCTTACACTCCAGATGGTCGCATACTCGCGTCGGGCAGCAAGGATAAGACAATCAAGCTATGGAAAGTAAGTAGCGGCAAGGCACTGCACAGCCTGACGGGGCATAAATATGGGGTGCGATCAATTTCCTTTAGTCCAGATGGGCGCGTACTCGCATCGGGTAGCAATGACAATACTATCAAGCTGTGGGCTGTGAGTACCGGAAAACGACTACATTCCCTGACAGGGCATAAAAAAGGCGTGTTATCTGTCTGCTTTAGTCCAGATGGCAGTAGGCTGGCATCGGGAAGCGATGATAAGACTATTAAGTTGTGGTCTAGCAAATAACGATTCACATTCTCAGGAGTGTAATTAGTATATTATTGATATATATCATCATTTTAATTTTCCATATCAATCGCCTAAACTGAAAAAATTTTTTAATTAAACATTGAGGAGAACATCATGCGAATAAGAAAGCTTCAAGCTATTACTTGGATGATAGGTTTGTCGCTCACCTTGGTATTCTTGCCTTTTATGGTGCAAGCTACCACGACTTTTAGCACCGGCAGCCCCTACCCCAAGAATGCCGACATGAGCGAGACGCTATCAATTCCAGACGCGAGTGCTTTGATAGTGACTGTCTCTGGAAAAATCACTAGCGGTGATGTAATGACGATTACCGATAGCAATGGAAATCAGGTTGGAAAGTTTGGCCAGGGTGAGACCATCAATTTGGCATTTGTGGTAGAGGGTTCCTCTATTGATGTGCGTTTCATTTCAGATCATTATGATTATTACACCGAACGTGGTGTAACCGTTGCGATTGCTTCTATTCCGCTTCCTTTTATGGCACCCACGACGGTTCTTAGCACCGGCAACCCCTACCCCAAGAATGCCAACATAAGCGGGACACTCTCAATCCTAGACGCGAGTGCTTTGATAGTGACTGTCTCTGGAAAAATCACTAGCGGTGATGTAATAACGATTACCGACAGCAATGGAAATCAGGTTGGAAAGTTTGGCCAGGGTGAGATCATCAACTTGGCATTTGTGGTAGAGGGTTCCTCTATTGGTGTGCGTTTCATTTCAGATAATTATGATTATTACACAGAACGCGGTGTAACCGTTGCGATTGCTTCTATTCAGGTTCCTTTTATGGCACCCACGACGGTCCTTAACACTGGCCGCCCCTACCCCCCAAATGCCAATATAAATGGGACACTATCAATTCCAGACGCGAGTGCTTTGGTAGTAACTGTCTCTGGAAAAATCACTAGTGGTGATGTAATAACGATTACCGACAGCAATGGAAATCAGGTTGGAAAGTTTGGCCCGAGTAAAACCATCAATTTGACATTTGTGGTAGAGGGTTCCTCTATTGATGTGCGTTTCATTTCAGATCACTATGATTATTACACCGAACGCGGTGTAACCGTTGCGATTGTTGCTTATGTTCCGCTTCCTTCACAGCGGGTTCCGGTGCAACAGGAAAAATCTGTTGACTGTAACGAAACAAGCGAACCTATATCCCTAAATTATGGAGAGTTTGTCACAAATTGCTCAATCGATCCTGCGGTTGATCTCGATACTTTTAGCTTTGTTGCCTCTGCTGAGGATAAGATCAGGATTATCGTTTCTGCACCATTCAAGCATCGCTTAGAAATATTGGGTCCTACTTACACACGGATTGAAAATACTTCCAATAGCATAGTAGAGAAATCCCTTACCCTTGCTGGCACCTACACGGTGATTTTATCTAACTCAAGTACTAATCAAACCGGTGAGTACACGCTTAGCCTAAATAAAATTCCCCCCGTTCTAAGTCCGCCAAACATTTCTTACAATTCTCCAGTAGCAGATGTCATTTCTCCCGCTGCGGATATTGATTTTTTCACCTTTGATGGAAAAGAGAATACTGCTATCAGGATTGTTTCAGCATCCATTGCAACCATAAAAAGTGAATTTAATTCTCGCCTAGAAATTTGGGATCCTGAGGGTACGCTTATTGAGGACACAAAAGCCTCAATAGTGGATAAATATCTTGCGCTTTCAGGCACCTATCTTATAGGAATATCCACTTCAGATGCCAAGGGAAGTGGGGCGTTCAAGATCGATATCCAATGTTTCAAGCCAAACTGTCAGGGCGTTTTTAATCCTCCAAGTATTACTTATAATTCTCCTGTTAGCAACGCAATTGATTGGAAGGGGGAAATGGATGTTTTTAGTTTTCAGGGAAGCACAGGTACTCTAATCCGTCTCTTTGCTCTGGCACCCATCGAGGGACTGGAGCCACGCCTAGAGCTTTTTGCGCCTGACGGCACACTGATTGAAGACACCACTTCTTTTCCTTTAGATGTCTCTCTTACCGCTTCTGGAAATTATATTCTGACTCTATCTGACTCAGGTGCAAACGCAATAGGGGACTATCAATTAAGTCTCCACTGCCTCACTGCAAATTGTTCTGGTGTTCTTAATACACCAACAATTGCTTATAACTCTCCTGTTAGCGAGGAAATTAAGTTAGATGGAATGGATGTTTTTACCTTTCAGGGAAGTGCTGGCAGTCTCATCCGTATTTCTGTTGTAGCAACTTCTAAAAAACTGGAGCCTCGCTTATCCCCCATTTTTTACGCCGCTATTTGACTTTGTCGCTACCATTGAGAATGAGCAAGAGGCAAAAAAACAATTAGAGGCCTTTTTAGGCTC
>LUTY01002767.1 GCA_001640045.1 Candidatus Thiomargarita nelsonii
AACAAGAAATGCCATTTTTTCAAAAAATGGCATTTCTAAAATTGTCCAAAGTATCTCGGCAAAAACCATGCTAGGTATATAAATATATGTGTCACCTAATTCTGTTGATTCAAACAGAGTTTTTGCCATTTGGGTATTGTATTCATTAAATTATTTAATGGGATTAAATGGGATTAAATAGAAGAAAATACTATTGAACTCTGACGCTCAAGTAGCCGGCAATTCTTTGGCCTCGAACTGCCAGGTTCTCCTTTAACTCTCTTAAACGCTAAAGCACCGGTTGAATAGATTGAATGAACCTGTTTCACATATCTGTCTTTAACTAAAACAATATCCCCTTTCCTAAATCCACCGGAATTTTCATTAATCTGATATTTAACCCTACCACGTCCGCTGGCGGGTAGATCATGGTATCTTCGCCGTGTTTGCACGGGTCGGAAATTGATCTGATAAAAATTATCCCGATGAAAGCTTATAAGTTCACCAGTACCTAAAGTCGCTATAGCAAGAGCGTCGGAATCATGGTCTTTCGGCAGACCAATCTCTTTTCTGAATTCTGCCGTTTGATAACCATAAACCCGATCCAAACCGTATTTTTGATTCAAAGAAGAGTATAAATAATGTTTACCTTGCATTGTTCTTTGTGCTATTTTATCTTTAAATCCTGAAACACCCTGTTTCCTTAAATGAATTTTCCCAGAATGAACTTTGCTATGACATTGCTCACAAAGTGTTATCAAGTTATTGATGGTATCCTTCCCTCCCTCCGAAGTCAACTTGATATGATGTGCCTCCAAACGGGTATTTTTGACACCGCATTGTTGGCAGCGAAAGTCATCGCGTAGGAGTGTCGCTAGACGCAAGTTTTCATGCAACCTATTGGATTTTTGGTATGCAGATCCTTTAAGGTTAGGGTCGTTTAACCTAGCTATGTCAATCAAAACGTCTTCAATAATAACCGATGTAATGGGTAACGGCAATTTGTTAACTACCCTTATGATTTCATCCGCATTCGCTTTGATTGAAGGAGGAAGCCTACCGCGCCGCGAACTTGAGGCTCGGTTATCAAACCTTGGTGGCCTATGCCATAACCGGCTCCTTCGTTGCCTCCGATTAGCCGCCCTAGTTTCCAGATTTTTTTTCACATCTGTCCGGTGGTTAATATATCCAGACATTAAAATTTCGCCATTAGCTATAGCACTATAACCGCTGATTTTGCTTCCTTTATCTATTCCCAAAGTCACTGGTTGAACATTCTCCTCACAATCCCAGTTCAACTTGATTGTAAAAGGAACCCGCTTGACCGGTGTTAAACTTGGCCGCACAGGTCAGTCTTTCCTCGGCAAGCCGAGTTCCGTTTTCACCCTATACGACCAGTCTTCAGAACCGTGCCTGAGACTTTCGACCTCACACGGCTCCTCGGAACCATGTAGTCTAACATGGGCAGCTTTTCCAACCAGTCAGCCGCCACAACTTGTGTTTCCACGTAACTTCAGGGTCGCTAGAACATTACTCCCTTCGGTTAAACAGCTATAACGCCCATCCGCCTTCGATGGCACGTTACCACTATCGACACTGGTTTTACGCCGTAGTGCTCTCAGGTATTAATAAAACGCTCTTTGGTCTTTTCCACCGCCGATAAATTGCCCCTCCTTCCTGCGGCGCTTCATTTCTTCCGCGTGCAATCTGTCATGACAATGTCGGTGTAACAGCACCAAATTTTGGTATTTATCCTCACCCCCGCGACTTTTGAAGGTCTTGTGGTGAGCATCCATCAAATCTTCGTTGGTGAACGTTCCCCCACAGTGCGGGCACTTTCCACCTTGTTTCTTTAGCATTTTTGCCTTCGACGGTGTTATGTCGCCATAACCTTTGGACAGTCTTGCTGCCCAGTATGCAGTGTCCCCGTCGTAATATGACCTATCAAAACCGACTTTAGCGTAACTGCCAGTACGCTCTTTATGTTTGGAGTATGCTTTTATGGCGGCTATTACTTTGTCGCCCCTCTTATCCATGAATACCCAGTTACGGCCATTCATGTGTCCGAAGTATTTCTCCACAACCCACTTTTTGCCTTTGTTTGGGTGCCTACGACACGCCCATTGTAGTAATCTTTTGTATAGCAGGTAGTCTAATTTGCTAAAAGCTTCACTCGCATGAAACTCCTTATATACATTAGCCCATCCGGTTATCAA
>LUTY01002768.1 GCA_001640045.1 Candidatus Thiomargarita nelsonii
ACCCTCCGAATATTAAACCTCTTTTGAAGCTTTTTCAGATTCCAAAACAGCCAAGGGATTGTATGTATATGTTGGTGTGAATCGAAATGCGAAATTGAAACCCCATGATCTAGAAGCTTGGCAACCTGCTGTTCCCATTCTATCCAGATAGCCTTCAATAACGCAGGAGTTGGACGAAGTTGACGCAAATGCAAATCGCCTGTAAATACTCCCCTTTCGTCAATCAGTTTTGTATCATAAAAAACCTGGGGAGTCGTTAATGCTGTGAACTCCGTCAGCGTTAGATGAATCCCAAATGAAAAATCTGGAAAATCGGGGATGTGTTGTACAGCATCCTGAAATGCAGGACCATTCGCCATCAGTGTCGAGGAAGTCACTCGTCGCTGACTCATCATTGAAAAAATAGCCTGATTGGCATCCATAGAATAGCCTAAATCATCCGCATTAATGATGATTTTCATCGTTTAATTCCTTAAACGTGGTCGTTATGATATGCTCATCTTCAACCTGATCCAAATCAGGTATCTTATAAAGTATGCTTTTGTTGTTCTCCTCAATCACAATAAAGGGTAAATCTTGGAAAACGGCCACTAGGGGGCCGTTTCGTTTTGAGATTATCAAGTGGGCGAGCAAGTTGTGATATCCCTCTTGCTTCAATTTCTGAGAAACCCAGTAAATCAGGGCGTGTTCTACATGTTTTTGAGCAATTCTACAGGAAATCACTAAATCCTGAATGCGTGGGATATCCTCTAAGGCAATCGAGATAAACCCCACAATGCCATAATCGCCAAATTTATCCCAACACCGAAAAGCATAGCACAGTATTTCATCTGATGAAAGAAGATCATTGTACTCGTCTAAGCTATACAGGCGGGTTGAAAGATTGAGTTGATTCGAGCGTTGTAACAACTCATAACCACGTTTTATTTCGGCTTCTTTCTCCGGTTGAAATATTTCCATCTTAATTTCTAAGCTACGCAAAAACGCATCATAATCATCGCTGAATTTTGTCTGGATTTCTTCTCGTTTCATTTGCGTCAGATAGCTTTGTCTTCTTTTGACGCTCATCTCCGTTACTGGGATGTCGAATTCTGGTAAGCTTGGCAACTGAGCAATTTTTTTATCCGAATAAAGCCGTACCATCGGTAACATGAAAGCTATTTCTGCCCGTTCCTGCGGAGAATCATCCACGACGGCGAAAGAATCCAAGCCGAGATTGATCCGAGAAGCCAGTTCTTTTATATTTTCGCTTTTAGCCCCCCAGTTGATGGCAGGATAGATAAAATATTCGCTAAGACCGAACTTTTCCAAGACTGACCATGCTTCTTGATAGGTATTTTTGCTGACGATGGTATGGACAACCCCCCTTTGATCGAGTTGACGGATGGTGTCGATGGCTTGTTGGTTTAAGCGCACACCGTCTGCTCCATCTTCGATCAAAACGCCTTGCCAGATTGTATTATCGAGATCCCATACGACACATTTAACTTTTTCAGCAGCTTGGATGGTTGGCTTGAAGCGGACAAAATCGAGCCAGGTAAAAACCAGTCGACATGGACGATCATTTTCAGGGAAAAGAAAAATCCGTGCTTTTGTGTGCGAAAGCTTGAATTCAGAAAAAGGAATGACATAGTAATTAAAACCGGGAACGATTTGAAAGGAGCGCAAAGATAACAGCTTTTCCTCATGATCACATTGCATATGCAATTGAAACGGTTCATTTTCTGGCGAGTAACATTCTAAAACGAATGCCTCAAACTTGAGCGGATTAATTCTCTTTCTGAAAAACCACTTATTCATGATTTTCTTCAAAGCCCTAGTCAATCTAAGGGTGGGGGAAATAAAGCGGATCTTTATCGCTAACCAGAGCACAAGTCGTGAAAGTCCACGACTGATGCGATCCAAACGGCGTATTTTCCTTGGATAAAATCCGACAGGATTGAAAAGGCACTCGATTTTGGCCCACGGTTCAAATCGGCAATCAACACCGTAAGAAAATAAGCCAGAAAAGGCGGTATTTTCTACGAAACCAGAGGTCATTCTAACGCACCTTTTATCCAGACGGGGCTTGTATTTCAGACAGGTTTGGTAGCAAGTTGGGGGCGCACATTCCAAGCAGTGTTCTTCCTACGCCGTGCTTAAACCAATTGCTTTCAATGGATACGCCCATGTCAATGACGGGTGTATGTAGCAAAGCCAAGGGACGCGCTTCGTCGGGATTATTCAAAATCGCTTTGGTATGC
>LUTY01002769.1 GCA_001640045.1 Candidatus Thiomargarita nelsonii
CTTTTGCTCTCGCTGGGAGAAAATCCGGCAAAGGTTTGAATATCTGTATGTCCATGTATTTCAATGGTGCGACTCGGCAGATTGATTAATGCAGCTACCAGTGCTTCAAGTTGCGGTTCGGTGCCCGGTTTTAACGTAACTATAGTACAACTAATTAGGAAATAAACGAATTAAATGACTGGTCCGAGTCATTCATTCTATCGTTTTTAATTCTTTTTTTTAATTCGTTTATTTATCAATTAGTTGTACTCAATTTAAAGCTAGGAATCGTCGCTTTTCTAAACCAGTGACATCTTTAGCTGGGAATCTCAGGGGCTCTTGAGGATGTTGCGTTGCGCCACGCCAATGCCTGTTTTATTCAACATCCACTATCAATTCCTTCGTACCCCAAAATGTCACACGCGGCTTTCCCTTGGCTGCCGCCGCTATAAATGCCTTCCATTCTATCGGCTCAGATGTCACTATCGCTTTAAAATATTCTTGTCCCGTTTCTAAAGCTATTTGCATCACTGTCGTGACATTTTCTTGTGCCTGTAAACTGCCATACTCTTTACCCACTTCCACAAATTCATTGAATATCAGAGACAATTTCCCAGCAGGCGACACATTGAGCAATGTTAAATAGGCGCGGGTGCCTTTATTTAATCCTTTGATTTTATAATAAATATTGATAGGTTCACCGCTAATGAACCGTGTTTTTCTGCGCTCATCAAACCACAAGTCGATTGTGAATGTGGCATCAGGATTATGCAGACGTTTCAATTGAGACACAATATCATTGATTTTTGCCGGCTTGTTGTCAGGAATCTGCTGTAATGGGGTGAGTTTTTCAGGAATGGGCTCTTGCGATTCCCACCAGTCAGTCAAAAAGAGTTCTATCATTATCAACAGAATACCCACTATGAGATTGCTGCAAATAATATCCTTAATGCCTTGTTTATGGTGGTATCGGCACTTGGCACGGTGGGAATGCTAGAAGCAGGCTTTAGTATTGCAGAGATTTTTCTGAGTTTAGGGGTGTTAAATGCGGTGATAGTGGGTATTTTATTTATGTTATTACCGGAATTTTTGCAACGATTTGCGGTGTGGTTGCGTTTTAAGCACTGATAAGGAGTCTACAAAAAAAGATGTCATTTCCTAACCTGCGTATGCGTAGAATGCGCCGTGATGAGTTTTCCCGTCGCTTGATGCGCGAAAATGTTCTAAGCGTCGATGATTTGATTTATCCGCTGTTTATAGTGGAAGGCGAAAAACAGCGCGTTGCTATTGCCTCTATGCCCGATCAATGCCGCCTCAGTATTGACGAATTGCTCAAAGAAGCGGCTGAATTGGTCAAATTAGGCATACCTGCCATCGCACTTTTTCCCGTCGTGCCCACTGAAAAAAAATCATTGGATGCGAGTGAAGCTTATAATCCTGAAGGTTTAGCGCAACGGGCAGTGCGAGCCCTCAAAGCGGCATTGCCAGCGTTAGGCGTAATAACTGATGTGGCATTAGATCCATTTACGACGCATGGACAAGATGGTTTGATAGATGATAGTGGCTATGTGATGAATGATGAAACAGTCGCCGTTTTGGTAAAACAAGCCCTTTCTCATGCAGAAGCGGGGGCAGAAGTTGTGGCACCATCTGATATGATGGATGGACGTATTGGCAAGATTCGTGAAGCCCTTGAAAAGCAAAGCTTTAAACATACGCGAATTTTAGCCTATTCTGCCAAATATGCCTCTAGTTTTTATGGACCATTTCGTGATGCGGTTGGCTCAGCAGGTGCCTTAGGCGGCGGTAATAAATATAGTTATCAAATGGATCCTGCCAATAGCGATGAAGCCTTGCGTGAAGTGGCTTTAGATTTGCGAGAGGGGGCAGACATGGTCATGATTAAACCAGGTATGCCTTATTTAGATATTGTGCAACGAGTTAAAACGACATTTGGTGCGCCGACTTTTGTCTATCAAGTCAGCGGAGAATACGCTATGTTGATGGCAGCCGCCCAAAAGGGCTGGTTGGATGAAAAGGCGGTGATGATGGAATCGTTATTGGCTATTAAACGGGCTGGTGCGGATGGCATTTTGACTTATTTTTCTAAAAAGGCAGCAATGCTCATGCAGTGATAAATAACGACAAGCAATTTTATATAAAAACTGTGACAGTTCGATAAGGTTCGGTTCGTTTTTTAACACCAATAGACTTGTCCCTTAATAAAATCTACCATCTCACTAGACATTAGTACAACTAATTA
>LUTY01002770.1 GCA_001640045.1 Candidatus Thiomargarita nelsonii
ACAAGACAAACCAACTTCTTTGAGAATCCCTTTCACTCTGGAAAAACGAAGTTCGATTTTACTAGCAGTATTGGTTGAAGTGCTGATGGCAGACAAAAATTCGTTGTCATTGAGCATCATCTCTCGCGCCGCTTTGACGATAGCTGGTTTATAGGGTTTAATGGTTTGCCACTCATAATCCACCAGGGCAATACCCCATGCCTCAAACAAGGCACGATTGATAGGATATGCTTTATCAGTGTCTATTGGCCATTTTCTGAAGCTATGTTTGCCAAATATTTTGCATGCATTGTTCATGGCTCGCTCAAAATCCTTAGCCAATTTGTCTAATGCCTTGTTACTAACTTCAGTGTCTATTTTTCGAGTAATTTCAGTGAGAAACGCATTCATCGTATTATGATGCACGTAATCTTTTTCTAGGCTCTCAATCAGACGAAACGCACAGAAACGCAGAATGACTTCACGATCCACCATTCTAATATGATCACGTAGGTTATCACCCGTAGCATCATTGAATGCCTTTGAGGCAGCGAGTTTCTTTAAAAAGTTCCGTGAGCGTTGTTTGCTCATACAGTGACGAATTTCTTGAGCATTCAAAGGGCTGCCGCCGGTATTGATTCTTTTGAAAATATCAAATTTCACTTTATCAGGTGTTTGCGGATCGACAATATTAGCAATAATTTGTGTTGAGTAAATACGTCTCGCCCACCGTGTGCCTATCATCTCTTGAAAATATTTTCCGCCGACTTCATCTTGGAGATATTCCAGTTTGAACAATTTATAAGAACGCTTGTCTCTTGGCTTGCGTTTCACAAAGTCATAGATAGCTGACAGCCTTTGGAGTCCATCGACAACCAGCATTTTTCCATCTTCATCGGCGGAAAAGTAGAAGGCGGGTAGTGGAATACGCAGCAATACGGATTCAATTAATCTCGATTTTTGTCCACGAGTCCAGACATTACGGCGTTGGAAATCTGGCGCGAGTTCCAAATCCCCTTCATCAATCATGTCAAGGATATTTCGTAATGAAAAAGCTTTGGCATCAACACGAATAAGACTCGGATCCCAGGGAATTGAGGGGACATCCTCTTCCCCATCTTCAAGCATTTCGAGTTCTACTCCTGTCTTTTGAAAATTTTCTATTTCTTCAATGATATCAGCATGTTTTGGGTGCATAATTGTCCTTTTCCTTCACATCATTTATACGGAACGTACTTGAAATCGGTGAAATAAAATATGGCAGTGTGAAAAATCCTATTTCTTTAAGAAATAGGATTTTTTTTTGAGCTTTTAGGGTTCGCTTTATCCTTGTTTATATCTAATCCTTGTAGTTTAAGGATATCTAACATGGCAAATCACCTCTCTAAATAGGTATAGCCTATCAATCCCGCCTCTAATTCGCGCAGATACATTTGTCGCTGCTCCGCTGTTAAAGGGGCGGCTTGTAAGCGTTTACGGTATGTATTCCGCAAAAATCCCGTCTCAAAATTGACGTAGTTTAGCATGGTTTCCACCGTGTCGCCTTCAAGGGGGGTAACTAATTCATAATCGCCATCCGGCTTGATATGGACATTGACAGAGTCAGTGTCGCCAAATAAGTTGTGCATATCGCCTAAAATTTCCTGATAAGCGCCCACTAAAAAAATGCCTAGTAGGTAAGGCGCATCGGGGGTAGGTGTATGTACGGGCAAACTGGTATCTACTCCGTCACTATTGACATAATATTGAAATTGACCATCAGAGTCGCAGGTTAAATCTTGCAAGGTGGCGCGACGATCTGGACATTCATTGAGGCGGTGCAGGGGGAGAATTGGAAATAATTGGTCAATTGCCCAAGCATCAGGCACGGATTGAAACAGGGAAAAATTACAAAAATATTTGTCCGCCAATTTTTCATTGAGTTCATCAAGCACTTCACGGTAGGCGCGAGAATGAGGGTGTGCTTGTTGTAATAAAGAGCGGACTTGCTGGCAGGTGGAATAATATAATTGCTCAGCGCGGGCGCGTTGTGTGAGCTTGAGTAAGCCATGCGTAAACATCGTATGAGCTTCACTGAGCCAGTACACTGCATCGTGATAGGCTTCAAGGGCAGAGCGTTGCGTCAGGTGGGTTAAGCCATGCCATAAATCTTGAATAATGGTGGGTTCATCGGCGGTGGCTGGCTCTGGTTGCACAATACCGGGGGCAGATTCAATATCAATCAGGTTGGTAATCAGCACGGCATGATGAGCTGTCATTGC
>LUTY01002771.1 GCA_001640045.1 Candidatus Thiomargarita nelsonii
TTTTAACGATGGATGTGGGTGAGACAGTTGCTGCCCCTGAACCAACAGCACCCGTTCAGGCGGCGCCTCCCCCCGTCATTCCCTCAACCACGCCACCTCCCTCAGGCAGCGATTCAGTGATGGCAGCATTGAGACGACCCAAGAATTTGCCGCCACCTTTGCAAAATATTGAGAAAAAAGAAGTTTTATACGCTGGTCCTGCGGTTCGGCATTTGGCGCGAGAATTGGGCGTTGTTCTTGCTAAAGTGAAGGGCAGTGGACGTAAAGGCCGTATTTTAAAGGAAGATGTACAAGCCTTTGTTAAACAAGTGATGGAGGAAGGCAGTGCCCTGGACGGCGTAGGCATGGGTATTCCAGAAATGCCTGAGATTGATTTTAGCAAATTTGGCGAAATTGAAATCCGCCCTTTGAGTCGCATCAAGAAAATTTCTGGTGCCAGTTTGCACCGTAGTTGGCTTAATGTGCCCCATGTCACGCAATTTGATGAAGCCGACATCACTGAGTTTGAGCAATTCCGCAAAGATTTAGCGGAGGAAGGTAAAAAGCGTCAGGTGAAGGTGACGATGTTAGCCTTTTTGCTCAAAGCCTGTGCGGGGGGATTGAGAGAATTTCCGGAATTTAACGCTTCGCTAGATGTCAGCAAAGAAAATCTGATTTTGAAAAAGTATTATAATATCGGCGTAGCGGTGGACACGCCCAATGGTTTAGTCGTGCCTGTGATCAAAGAGGTTGATAAAAAAGGTCTTTTTGAATTGGCTGCTAATTTGGGCGAAATCAGCCAGAAAGCGCGAGATGGCAAATTGTCGCCAACTGAGATACAAGGGGCTGGTTTTACTATCAGCAGCTTAGGGGGCATTGGTGGCACGGCTTTTACGCCGATAGTGAATGCGCCAGAGGTGGCTATTTTGGGTGTGTCACGTTCTAAAATGCAGCCGGTTTATAGGGAGGGTGAATTTGTGCCGCGTTTGATGTTGCCTTTGTCGTTGTCTTATGATCATCGCGTGATTGATGGGGCGATGGGGGCGCGGTTTACTCAGTATTTGAGTTTTATTTTGTCTGATGTGCGGCGGTTGTTGTTGTAGGACGCGGAGCGTCCGGGCAGGCGTTCCCACGCCGAGCGTGGGAACGAGAAATACGTTCTTTGCATCTGTAATCTAACGAGCTATGGAGGAGGGAATAAATCAATTGTGAAACTTAAGTTTGAGTGGAATCAGAATAAGGCTGCCAAAAACATTGGGAAACACAGGGTTTCTTTTGATGAAGCCGCAACAATATTTGATGATCCAATGTTTCTAACTGTTGTTGATGAGGAACATTCTGTTGATGAGGAAAGATATATAAGTATTGGGTTATCAAGACACGGTAGGCTGTTAATGGTGGCCCATACTGACCGTCAAGGACAAATTCGTATCATTAGCGCACGCAAAGCGACAAAAAAAGAGGAGAAATTTTATGCCAAATCATGATGATTACGAACTACATGATGAATATGATTTATCATCAATGAAAATCGTAGAGAAGGGCAGATATGCGCGACGGGCGGGAAAAAATATGGTTTTGCTTGCCCCGAAATTGAACAAGACGACCACACTTGGCGAGAACCAAGCAGCTTATCTACCGTTCAATCTCCCCATATCACTCAAGAAGGCATCCTTGTTGACAATGATAAGCGGCTGTTTCGTTCAGACGCTTTTGAAGATTGGCCTCAAAATCTCAAAAACGGCTTTTTGAAAATCCAGCGTTATTATATAGAACAGTTTGCCAAGCAAAACATCAATGAAACACAAGCTCAAGCTTTTTGCTCTCAAGCTTTGTTAGGCGTTGCCTTGTTGATTAGCGATGCCAGCTTAGAATCACACAGCATCACCGTGCCATTACAGGGCGCGGAGGATAATGTGGTTTTCAAACCCGGCACTCGGTTGCTTGAAGTTGTCCATAAAGATAGTGACGAGGAACGAATGCCAACCCCGGCCATTTTTGCCCGTTTTGAGCCACAATGTCAAACAATACAACAACATAAGCACTGGCAACTCCGGCTTGACTTAGCCACACCGCAGTTAGCTCCGATGGAGATAACGACAGATACCGTCAATCCGGTTTTTGCCCCCAATCCGGTGTTTGCTGTCTATGGCTTAGCGCATGGCGACTTACACGACGTTGGACAAGCCACTTGGCCACAACAATTGCAGGACTTTTTGGTGGGTGGTGAGCCCGCTTTGCTTGTGCGCGTGTTGCCGCG
>LUTY01002772.1 GCA_001640045.1 Candidatus Thiomargarita nelsonii
GGAACTAAGCCCACAATGATTGAGCCTGCCATGTATTTCTTGATAATCTTATCCGCTTCAAATACTTTTGTTTTTATCTGTGTCATCATAACAATCAATCGCTGTTAGTCAATCAAATAAATTCCAGTCTTCTATATAGTTGCCAACAAGCATTTTGGGATACCCTTCCTCAGCACAATACTTGACGGTGTTATAACGAATATATTCATCTCCTTTAAAAAAGTCAGCCATCCCATCTTTCCAAATCATGACAGCATCAATTCTATCAAAAGTGATACCAGCCCATCTCTCCTTAATTGATTTAGGATAACCTGGATCAACCTGATTTTCAATGAGATTATAGCGAATATACTGTTCTCCCATGAAAAAGTAAAGTGATTCTGAATCAGTACTTAATGTTGCATCAATTCTCTCAAAAGTTACCCCAGGCCATTGTTTAGCAATCGGTTTGGGATAACCTTCATCAATCTGTTTGCTCTCAATATCCAAGCGAACACACTGATTTCCTTTGAATAAAAACAATTTGTGGCGTAAATATATTCCCTCACATGATCTGATATAAGTGCCTTTTAATACCGCCTCCACCATTTCAAATCCTTTGATTTCTAGCAAAGAAGGCCACATATCTGTGATCAACTTGGGTTCCCCAGTTTTGCGTGTTTCAGTATTATAACAAATACATTCATGGCCTCTGAGAAAATAAACGCGATCATCATAATTAATGATGGCTGATAACGGGGTAAAAGTTGTGGCTGCTTTGTAAGCGTCCAAAAGTGCCTTTGCTTTATTATTGTCGCTGAGGAGGGTCCAAATACCAACGGCTTCAAACTCTACTACTTTAGGCATTTCCTTGAGTGATGCTAACCACTCGTTATAACGTGCTTCATCAAGTGAACTTAAGGCAGCCAATTTAGCAGGATCGCCACCTTGTCCTAATATCAAACACTCAGAGTCCTTTTGCAATTGTTCCAGGCTCTCTTTTTGAGTTGTATAACAAGTATTAAGACCTTTTCGTATATCTTGTTTTGTCAATTGAGTTGACTTAGCTACGCTAAAAGCCAACACTAATTTACCACCAATCCATGCTCTTTTAATATAATGAGTACCATAACGCTCAAAAAATTTCTCATATTCTTTTCTGTTTTTGTATTGATAGGGCGTTGGGATTTTAAGCGCGAATACATTTTTATCAGAAAAGCGTGTGACATCAGAAAGAGATAGTGTCCAAAACGCCATAAAAAAATGCCTGGCTGCATAGTAAGCTTCTTCATCAGAACGCAATTGTTTGATTTCTCCCGTTTTAACTTCAACATTAACAACTTGATGACTGGCGGTAATATGAGGGTCTATATTAAAACGTTTCTTAAAAGAATCCCATGATTCATCAATCATAATCTGACTGAGTGCTTGATTGGCTGACATAGGAGAGATTTCATCTATTTCATACCCATCAGGTACCGAGTATATTTTTCCCTCTTCAACGGCATGACAAATATGATTTAAGTGCGTTCTTTTAAAAATAACGTCTTTTAATTCATAAGGTTGATAAGGAGTGAACCTAATACCACGCCCCACCACATCCAATCCAATAATGGGAGGCGGTGCATCGGTTTTCTCTGAAGAAGAAAATAAACTCTTCAAGTAAAAAAGTGGCATAACACGATTAGTCCTCTATAAAATCAGGCGAAAAATATCATTTTTCTATCACAATAAATCCTTTCTTTTTAGGTCTGTAATGAGGTGGTAGAGTTTCTAGTACTGAATACAATGGTATTAACAAAAGAAAAGGCCATTTTTGAGTCCATGATTCTCTTAAGTTCATAACTCCAAAAAAGTATGCCATATAATAATGGCTCAACACCTCTTGTCAATGAACTTTTTTTTTGCATGGGCACCCACAAATAAGGCTTAACAGCAAAGGATATTAAAAATGCCACAAGCGATTGTCAACCCTGAAGAGGTTGAACGTTTTGCCCAACAATTTAATGAACAATTAAGACAAAATATCTCACAATTGAATGGGCAATTTAAAATAAGGCAGGTGTGGACGGCGGAAGCTTGGCAAATGAATATCTGAAGAGTTTGTTCATAAATTATTTTTAGCCTTAATCAATTAATAACTAACAATCCTTGTAGTTATAAATAATTGGTGGGCCAAAAATTTTTAAAATCCGAAAAACTTAAAGATACAGGAGTTTTAATAATGGGTACCATAACGCTCAAAGTGCCTCAAGACAT
>LUTY01002773.1 GCA_001640045.1 Candidatus Thiomargarita nelsonii
CAAGAGGCAACCGGCGATTACAGCACCGCCGGTTGGGCTGCTGTTCATGCCGCCTGGGCATGCGATGATCAGAATGCCCAAGAAGCCTCTCGTCTATGCCGCTTAAAAGCCATTCAACTATTTCAAGAGGCGAACGGTGCGTCAAACCTGTCACAAACCGGTGCCCAAGAAGCCTTTAAATTTGACCCTAGCAAAGTCCCAGACTTACCAGAACCACGCCCCATGTTTGAAATTTTTGTCTACTCGCCCAATGTCGAAGGCGTACATTTACGCGGCGGCAAAGTAGCACGCGGTGGCTTACGCTGGTCAGATCGTATTGAAGATTACCGCACTGAAATTCTCGGATTGCTTAAAGCACAAATGGTCAAAAATGCTGTAATTGTGCCCGTCGGTGCCAAAGGCGGCTTTGTCGCAAAACAGGCGGAAGGTATAGAATGCTACAAAACCTTTATTCGCGGCTTACTCGATTTAACCGATAACTTCATCGAAGGACAAATCGTACCCGCACACAATGTCGTCAGGCATGATGACGATGACCCCTATTTAGTTGTGGCAGCCGACAAAGGAACCGCCACATTTTCTGATATTGCCAACGAAATTGCCAAAGAATACAACTTTTGGCTCAGTGACGCCTTTGCCTCGGGCGGCTCCAGTGGTTACGATCACAAAAAGATGGGTATCACAGCGCGAGGCGCCTGGGAATCTGTTAAGCGCCATTTTCGTGAAATACAAGTGAACATCCAAACCCAAGATTTTAGCGTGATTGGCATAGGTGATATGTCTGGCGATGTTTTTGGCAACGGGCTATTATTATCTCAACATATAAAACTACTCGCTGCCTTTAACCATCTACACATTTTTTTAGATCCCAACCCCAATCCCCAAAAAAGTTGGGAAGAGCGGCAACGTCTCTTTAACTTACCCCGCTCCACTTGGGCAGACTATAATCCCAAATTAATTTCTGAAGGCGGCGGCGTGTTTTCACGCAAGAGTAAATCCATCCTAATATCGCCCGAAGTGCAAGCGATGCTAGGCATACAAGCCAAAAGCTTAAAACCCAACGAACTCATCCATGCCATCTTATGCGCTCCGGTGGACTTATTATGGAATGGTGGTATCGGTACCTACGTTAAAGCCCAAACGGAACATCATGCAGAAGTCGGAGACAAAAGTAACGACGCTGTGCGTGTGAACGGGCAAGATTTACGCTGCAAAGTCGTTGGAGAAGGCGGCAATCTTGGCTTTACCCAACTGGGGCGGATTGAATACGCGCAAAATGGGGGACGCATTAACACCGATGCCCTTGATAATTCAGGCGGCGTTGATTGCTCTGATCATGAAGTCAATATCAAAATATTGCTCAATGCCATCGTTGCCAACGGCGATATGACCAACAAACAACGCAACCATCTACTAGCCGAAATGACTGAGCAGGTATCTGAATTAGTGTTTAAAAACAACTATTTACAAACACAAGCCATCAGTATTCCGCTATCCATTTACCCCCAAATGTTTGATTTACATGCCCGCTTTATCCGCCATTTAGAAAAACAAGGACAATTAGATCGTGAATTAGAATTTTTACCCAACAACAAAATATTGGCAGAACGACGAGCAGCACAACAAGGCTTTACATCACCAGAACTTTGTATCCTGCTGGCTTATAGCAAAATCAGCTTATATCAAGCATTGCTAGGCTCCGATTTACCAGAAGACCCCTATTTTAGAAGCATTTTAGAAAATTACTTTCCCACCCCCTTGCCAACACGATTTGCCGAAGAAATTGCCCAACACCGCTTACACCGCGAAATCATTACCACTCAATTAACCAATTTGGTTATTAATCGTGGCGGAATAGCCTTTGTCTATATGCTAGAAGAGGAAACGGGACAAACGGCACCAGAGATTGTACGCGCCTTTATGGTCGCTTGGGAAGTATTTGATATAGAAAAACTGTGCTTAGACATAGAAGCCCTTGACAATCAAATCAATAGCCAAGTGCAATTGAAAATGATAATGAGCGCACGTCAACAAATCGAACGCGCCTCACGTTGGCTATTACGTCATCACCGTATGCCTTTAGACATCGCCAAAACAATAGAAACCTTGCGCCCCGGTGTCACACAATTAGCCGATAGTTTAGACGGCGCAGAACCAGAAGATTTAGAAAAGTTGGCACAACAACTCATCGAAGCGGGAGTACCCTCAGAACTGGCCACCCGTGTAGCCCGTT
>LUTY01002774.1 GCA_001640045.1 Candidatus Thiomargarita nelsonii
GGCATTTTGACGGGTATTATTGTGGTCAACTTTTTCAAAGTCCCCAGTTGGGCGGAAAATGGTGTGCGCCTGTCCCGCTTAGGACTTAAGACGGGTGTAGTTTTACTCGGCACATTGTACAGCCTCGCTGAATTACAACAGTTGGGTTCTCTCTCTATTGTGATGGTAGGATTTTTCGTTTTAGGTTCAGTCGGTCTCGTGTTGTGGATGGGGGCGCGGCGCAATATCCCCAATTCGATGGGCGGCGTGTTATCGGCTGGTATGGGCGTATGCGGTGTCTCGGCTACGGTCGCCTCCGCACCTGTGGTACAGGCTAAATCGGTAGAAATCGCTTACACCATCGGCACGATTCTGTTGTGGGGTGTGGGCTGCATGTTTTTATTTCCCGTCATCGGTCATATACTTGATTTGGGCTATGTCCAGTTTGGTGCTTGGGCGGGAACTGGTATTCTGAATTCGGCGCAAGTGGCTGGCGCAGCACTTGCCTATCAGCCTGATGGCATCGAAACTTTGAAAGTGGCTGAAATCTTTAATATTACTCGTGTGTTAGTTTTACCTATCATCGTGGTATGGCTGGCGGTGTGGTATGTTAAGCGCGAGGAGAGTGCCGAAACTAAGTTCCCTGAATATGTTCCTGTTGTTTCGGGAATTGAATGGAGCGGATTTCCCGAAACTAAGTTCAGATTTTTGTCGCTGTGGTGAGTAAAACATCAATACACTTCAAACTCCGCACAATCTACATCTATCCAATGATCTGGCACAAGCGGATCAGCATATGGCGTAACCAAGACACCACAGGCACTGTATTGTCCTAAGCCTACGCCCGCGAGCCGAGGAAGTGGTGCTGGCTATGCCGCCAGTATCCGTTTCCTGATTTTGGGTGCGCTCGGCTCAAGCCTACTATTATTGGGCATTGCCTTGATTTACGCCGTCACTGGCACACTCAATTTAGCCCACCTAGCCCATCTCGCGCCACAGATGCTAAATGGCTCTGTTGGATTAGTGGCTTTTGCCTTGATGTTGATAGGCTTTGGCGTTAAAGCCGAAATATTTCCCGTTAATACATGGGTACCAGAAGTCTATACCACCGCACCTGCTCGCATTTCCGCGCTGTTAGGCGGAATAGTCTCCAAACTAGCCCTGTTAGTGGTATTACGGATACTGGTGTTGATGTATGCCGACACCACTGCGCCTCTGTTATTGCTCAGCTTAGGCATTTTAGGGGTGATCAGCGGAGAATTAGCGGCGCTACGTGCCACCGATTTACGACAAGTTTTAGCTTATTCTTCTATCGGTCAACTGGGCTTAGTTGCCATTGCCTTTGCCATTCCAGGTGATGCTGGTGTGATTGCCGGCATCGCCCTTGCTCTCCATCACGCACTGGTCAAACCCGCCTTGTTTATGCTAACCGAAGCGTGGGGAGGACAATTAAGCCGCTTAGTGGGTGCCGCGCAAGTCTCTATGCTAAGTACCTTGTTATTTTTAGTACTGGCACTTTCACTGGTTGGTATTCCACCGCTGCCCGGCTTTTGGGCCAAGTTTTTGTTACTAAAAGGTGCTTTAGGCTTAGACGCTTGGTATCAAATGGCAATAGCGGTAGTTTTAATAGCAACAGTAATAGAAACGGCCTATTTTTTACGCATTGCGCGTTTAATGTTTCAACAGCCAACTAAAAAACAAACTGCGGAGATACCACACATACGTGAACTGGCACCGGCTTTGGCTTTGCTTGTTTTACTCTTTGTGAGTGTTTTGAATGTTGGAGTAATTGGTCAGAGTCTAACGGCAGTTGCTGAGGAGGCGGCGGATAGAGAGGCTTATATTAATAATACGCTACCAAGAAATTGGCTCACTGATAACTGATACTCGTTCCCACGCTCTGCGTGGGAAACGAAGTAACGGAGCGGAGCGGAGATCATGCCTGCCAGGACGCTCCGCGTCCTGCAACAGAAATGAAGACTTTGAACGCTCTTTTCTTGCCGGAGCCGGTTTGCTTTCCGCGAAGCAACGTTTAATTGTCACCAAAAAAAAATGCTTGATCTGCTTAGTATGAACTGATAATAATAATCCTATTAAAACACTCAATTAATTTTGGAAGGTGTGATATGCAAAAAAAAATATTTATTGAAAATGAAAAATTAACTAAAGAATACCAACGATATTTTAATGAGCCTGGTACCATTGGTTATTATGGAACTCTATCTGAGTTGAATCCAAAGGAGAAATCATGGG
>LUTY01002775.1 GCA_001640045.1 Candidatus Thiomargarita nelsonii
GCTGCACTGCATTTAAGCCAATATCAACCGAGAGAAGCGCCTCAATTACAAGCCCTCAAGTTGCAATTTTTAGCCAACGTTTTTAATTCTTTGGAGACTCAAATCAATCGTTTGTTGAATCGTCAAAGATGGTCTGATGCTTATGATCTACTTGATCAATATAGCCGTTGGCCGGAAGAATTCCATGATATACAAAAACGTGGCAAAATTAGAGCATTGCGTCAAAAAGTGCAAGTGGCTGAAGATCGTTATCTTTATATCACATTTCTTCAGGCGAGAGATTTAGAACGTGCTGATAATTATTTACGTTCGGCGCCGTTGCAGACGATGCGTTCTCAAGTAGAAAGCTACAAAAATCATCTTATTCAGATACAAAATCCTCTCAAACTCAAATTGATTCTAGCGATGATAGAGTGGGGTGCTTTAAGCGATGACAATAATATCATTACGGTTTTCATGGATGGCAAAAAAATAATAGAGCAAGAGGGAATAGAGGCAGTGGAAAATAGTTCGACGGGTGAAATTGGTCGCTATGAATTGACAGATAGACTCAATACCCACGTCACTCTTAAAGTTAAGATTGTCGAGAAAAATTGGTTATCAAGTTATGATGATAATGGGCAAGGGAGTATTGTTGTGCGCGTTGCCGATTTGGATGCTCTCACGCTGAATTTGAGACCTCCCAAAAATGAGTTTACGAATAAAGCGGTTTTTCGGCTTGAGGGAATCCCTACGAGTCCTCATTTGCCTGATTGGGGAGAATAAATCTTGGTAGTGCAGGATCGCTCCAATCCCCATACCACCCCTTCGATTGGGCAACCACAAGGGATTGCCCCTACAAGATTCGATGGTATTGTAGGGGCAATCCCTTGTGGTTGCCCTGATTGAAGGTGGTCTGGATATTGGAGCGATCCTGCGATTTATCGCCTTCGCCTACTACGAACTGCCACGATATGGCATTGACTTATGCCGACCGATTATCCAACACCTCGGCAAATTGTTTATTAGCCATCTTCAAATCAACGCACTCCTCTTTCACAATCTCTAACTTCGATAAAAAGTACCGAAAACTGTCGTGGTAAAAACGATAACACAGACATTCGTCCTCATCTACAGACAAAAATGCCCGCCATTCATCCAATATGGTCTGAATACGTGAACGTTTGATGCCAGCATACTTGGCAATTTGCTTAATGGGTATGGCATCGCTCGCCTCTGTTAAAGCCGCAACCACTTTCAGCTTGTAATCCAACCATTCGCTCCTCTCATCCCGTCCCTTCATGCGTTGCCAATGATCGGCATAATAATTCATTAAGCCAGTGGGCAAAAAATCAGTGCCAATTTCAGGCAACATGTCGCACAAATATCTAAAATTACCTTCATGTCGGGCAATGCGCTCATCCGCTTTTGCAAGATATTCACGGATGTCAGCCATATTCTCGGCTGAATCTGGCTCAATAAAAAGGCTAGTTTGCTCACAATCAATACGGAGCGTTTCTCCAGGGCGCGTCGTCACCACAATATAAACGCCTTGAGGTAGCAAACTCGGCAAATACAATTTATTGACTCCCGGCATATCAGTCTCTTCAACCTCATCCAACCCATCCACCATAATAATCAGTTTTTTGTCTGTCACTTGCTCAAGCAATTTTTCAAAAAACACGCCATCCTGAGTCGCTTGGGCAGGTAAGGTTTGGTACTCCAACTGATAGGTGGAAATTATCTGTGCACAGACATTTTCGAGAAAACGCGATGCGGTGTTGATGCCGCCAGCGCGATTGTTAAAATGGTGTACACAGCA
Source organism: Candidatus Thiomargarita nelsonii (assembly GCA_001640045.1). Classification (GTDB taxonomy): domain Bacteria; phylum Pseudomonadota; class Gammaproteobacteria; order Beggiatoales; family Beggiatoaceae; genus Thiomargarita; species Thiomargarita nelsonii_A. Next base: position 1,802 of record LUTY01002775.1, read on the forward strand.
TTGATTTTTAACGAATTGTGCTGCGAAAGCGGACTTTCCGATGCCCGGTTCACCTTGCACAATAAAATAACCGCGTGGATTGGCAAGGATGAACTTGTTAATGGCTTCAAAGACAAATTGCCGCCCGACGAAATTTTGGGTTTTTTCTTCGATAACCCCCGTTTGGTCAATAATTCTGTTGCAAATTTTGTTTGAAGCTTGTTGTCGCACGGGCACTTGTGGAAAGAATTTTTTCTGTTCCTCGACAGAAAGTGGCGCATATTCCGCCGTATTGAAAAAATCGTTACATTCTTTCAAGCCCTTTTCTGTTTGTGCGAAACATAAATGCTTGGTCAATTTCACCACTTGGTCACGCGGTGGTTTGCTCTGGCCATTTTTCCAACGCGATATGGTGATAGGATTAACATTAAGTTCTCCGGCAAGGGTTTCAT
>LUTY01002776.1 GCA_001640045.1 Candidatus Thiomargarita nelsonii
GCTTGAATGATATTGCTTGGTTGTTGCATTAACTTTTCAAGGTTTTTGGTTTTATGATAAACACCATAAATGTTATAGGCTTCTGGATCCACAACGATCCCAGGAGAACCCATTTTTTTTGAAAATCGGAGTGCCATACGAAACTGGTGTTTGAAATCTGACAAAGCCCCAGTTTGATCATAAATATCTATGCCTGGAATTGAGCCGAAATGTGAAATAGCAGCAGAACTCATATGCTTACGTCGATTTGGTTTGAGTTCTCCTCCAATAAAACGATTAAAAAATAGCCATGGCCAAATATCTTTATTGGTTTTTTGTTTGATCTCTTTAATCTTGTTATGAATCCTATTTTTAAATGTACCCGTTATCAAGTCTGTGTTATAGGGGCCCGTTAACATAACTGCAATGCCATCATACGGCGTTTTATTAATTTCTGTCAACCAAGCATCATCTATCGCTAAAAATGAATGCTTGGTATAAAACGTTACCAGTAAAAGGTAAGGTTTATTGCCTTGTTCTAGGGAATTTTCCAAGGCACTGATTTCTGCAATAGAAATTATGCCTAAGAAAATAAATAAAAGGGTCTGTATCAATTTTTTTTTCATGTCAATAACAATCCTTTATGTATTGTGTTTATTCACTTAATTAACCACCCACTGGCAATCATTTTTTTTGTGGCGTGCTACCATAGCGCGTTGGAATAGCTTGATTATGTCATTCGATTACGGTATTCATATTTTAATGATTTTTACCCACGGTTTACTAAATTCAACAACTACAATAAATGTAGGTAAATTGTTTGCTTTTAAACGCTTTACCTTTTTCTTGATTCTTCTCTCAACCGTATTATTTTCATTTTGACAAAGTATTCCTGAAATTTCCAAACGTGCCGTTGCTTGGTTCACGATCAGATTATTATTTTGAGCTTTTGGAATAAGGTAGTAGTCAACACTGGTTCCTATGCGAGCTTGTTCTATTGCGGTCAATTCGGTCATTTCTTTTATAAGTAGTAGGGCTATAGCACAGGCAGCATGGTCTGTGGCTCGATTAAGGTCGGCATAATTTCTTTTTTGTTGGCTTGTCATCTCCCCAGACCAACATACCTCAAAGGTTTTCTTGACATTTTCATATTCTACTTTTAGTTTAACGCCACTTGCATGACCCTGATTATAAAAACTTGCCATACAATTCAGTTTATAAAAGCCAACAGCTTCTTCATCAATTACCGGTATTCCGTCTGCCAATGAATCGATATCTAACTTCGGAACCATTGAAATTCTATCTCCGTTTTTAGTAAGGGCAAGTTTTGTCCACTAAAGGGACAGAGCCAGACAGGCTCAATCCGATATGTCCAGCAACCGCTTTTTATATTGGCTTCTTGTGACCGGGCAATAGCTGGCGTCTGCAAAAGCGTTTTCCCCTGCAAGAGGCTTTAAGCCGTCAGTTGCTGGGAAGTGAGAGTTTGTAAGTCTTTAGGATAAATGAAGTGGCCATCAAAATCACCATTCACAACAACCCACCGCCCAAAATAGAGTTTCACATAATCATCCAAGCCTTCCCCCAAGAAAATCTTATAATTACTCTTTTCTTGAGTCGTCAATCCAATCACTTCTGGTTTAAGACTGTCAGCAGAATTTAAAATACCCTCTACTTTAATAGGTTTTCGTTCCACCTCAAAATTCACCTGAGTTGAGCAGAGTTCAATCTCAGAACTAAGCCTTGTCAAGCTCACGATTTTTCTTAAACTGCTCAACCCGACAAAATCAATTTTCTCGCCATCTGGTGCTAAATTGTGCGTCAAGGCCAAAAAATTTTGATAGTATCCCGGTGCCTTAATAAATTCTTTCAAAGCCTCTTCATTAAAATCGTTAATTAACTCAATCCCCGTCAGGATTTCATCAATCACAGATTGGGGTTTTGGCATTGAGAGATTGTGTTCAGTGGCAACTAACTTAATGGTTATGGCAAAATTGCCCTCTCGGTGGAGAATAGATAAAGCTGGAATAAAAGCACTCGGTACCAGCCCGGTTTTGTGATAATTTAAATAAACATCATCACCAAAAATCACTGGTATAGAATTTTCCACTAAATTAACATCAGCAATATCTTGTCTAACATTCCATTGGGCTAAAGGCAACGGAGGCAAACTTTCTGGTTGCAACCAATGATTAGCCGCTTGTTGAAAAAAAATGTCACTAATAGTTAAAGTCGTATTTTCATAACTAATTT
>LUTY01002788.1 GCA_001640045.1 Candidatus Thiomargarita nelsonii
CTTTTTGAGTTCCAAGATCCCTCCTGTTGTCGGGATGACAATTTCGTTTAGTTTATGAAATCTTTTTGAGTTCCAAGATCCCTCCTGTTGTCGGGATGACAATTTCGTTTAGTTTATGGCTTAGTTAAGTATATATCATGCGTGTTTATCAAATTTAGTTCATGGCGATTTAATTTGCAACAACTCTAAGGATAAAGAAACCTTATTAAACGCTTCAGTAATTAGTTAACGGTAATTTAAACCGTGATTCAGTTGTTTCAGGGACGATTTCCCGAAACAACGATCTAATGTCCCAAGATAAATCTTGGACTCCTAAATATTATAGCTTAAGAGTAAAAAAAATCGTGAAATCCACAGCTCATGCCTTTAAATCTCAAGCCAAGCAGGCATTAAAAAATGTCAGCTTACAAAATGCGCTTGCAAGAACTAAAAGTCATTTTGTTGATAATCGCCGTATCGCTGTCGATGCTTTGCCTGCATTTGAGTCTTTGCGACAACGTGCGACTGATATTAAAGAACATACACTAGCACATTTAGATTTTTATTTGGAACAATTTGAAAAACAAGTACATGCCAGCGGTGGTCAAGTCCATTGGGCGGAGACTGCACAAGGGGCGTGTGAGCAGATTGTGTCGATTTGCCAAGGGGCGCATCGTGTGGTTAAGGGTAAATCTATGATTTGTGAAGAAATTGCATTGAATAGTGCGTTGGAGCAGGCGGGTTTTGAGGTGATTGAAACTGATTTGGGGGAGTATATTATTCAATTGGCTAAGGAGCCGCCTAGTCATATTATTGCGCCCGCTGTGCATAAAAGTCGTGAAGAGGTGGCTGATTTATTTTATCAACATCATGGGGAACGTTTAAGCGATATTCCTGATTTGGTCAATAAAGCGCGTCAGGTGTTGCGCGATAAGTTTTTAAGTGCTGATGTGGGTATAACGGGTGCGAATTTTTTGATCGCTGAAACGGGCTCAACCGTTATTGTCACTAATGAGGGTAATGGTGATTTAACTAATACTTTACCGCGTGTGCATATTGTGGTGGCGAGTATAGAAAAAGTTGTGCCTAGTTTGAAGGATGCTAGTATTTTATTGCGTTTGCTGGCGCGGAGCGCGACGGGGCAGGAAATGACTTCTTATACGACTTTTTCTACAGGAGCACGCCGTTCTGATGATTTAGATGGTCCGGCAGCATTCCATGTGGTTTTAGTCGATAATGGGCGCTCGGAGATGCTTGGTAATGAATTTCATGATATGTTACGTTGTATCCGTTGTGGNAAATCCACAGCTCATGCATTCAAATCTCAAGCCAAGCGGGCATTAAAAAATGTCAGCTTACAAAATGCGCTTGCAAGAACTAAAGATCAACAGAAGGTGTTGGACATTTTAAAGGGGGAACTAGAATTCAACTCCCAACAAATTCGTGCTTTAAGTTTATCCTCTTTGTCTGATTCAGACAATTAAAATTAATTATTCGCTTTATCCGTTGTACTCCGTTTGGTTTTGACTTATCCGATCGATAATATAATCCCTGTAGTTATTAAAAATAATGTACCACTTTAACCATATCAATATTCATCAATTTCGAGGCTTTAACAATTTCAACCTTGAAAATTTAGGACGAATTAACTTATTAGTAGGAATGAATAACGCCGGCAAAACCAGCCTACTCGAAGCCGTATCCCTCTATTGTCGCGCACTCGACTCAATGGAATGGTTTGCCACCGCCTCTCGTCGCGGCATGAGACAACCCTTTGCCCCGCCCGTCATCGAAGCCTTAAAATGGCTATTTCCCCAAAATCGGGAAAAAAGTGAAATCCTGATGAAAGCACAAGGACATTTTCCGGTGCGAGAAGTACGAGCCACATTTGAGGAACTCATTTCAAGCGAAGTCTCCATGAAAATGGAAACTGAAACCGAATTTGAGACTCAAGAATTGATACACGGTGCCGAAATTAAGGTTATCAGAAGCAGCGAAACTCAAGCCATCGACGCAGAAACATTTAGATTGTGGGAAAAAAGGCACTTTATACATACAAAAAAAACGCTTATTGAGCCAGTATTACCCGTCTCAACCATTATGCCCTTTTCACACCGACTCGAACCGATTCAAATTAAGCAACTGACAGAAGCCAAGAAAAAAGACACCGTCGAACACGTCTTGAACCTAATCAGGCGGATTGATCCCAAAATAGAAGCACTAGAAATCCTTTCAAATGATGGAACCCAACCATCGCTTTATCTCCGACAAACCGAAATCGGTCTCGCACCATTGAACATATTTGGAGAAGGGCTACAACGTAGCCTAGCTATTGCGCTCAGTTTATCAAGTACACAAAATGGAATACTGCTGATTGACGAATTAGAAGCCGGCATACATACCACTATTTTGCAAACCGTTTTCAATTGGCTAATAGAAGCATGCCGTGACTATAATGTACAACTGATTGCCACCACACATAGTCTTGAAGCCCTAGATGCGCTGCTTGCCAATATCCCAGAAAACGATTCTGATGAAATTGTTACTTATCGTCTAGGTACAGAGGGACAAATCAAACGTTTTGGTGGCAACTTACTTTATCGCTTGCGTTATGAGCGTGGATTAGATGTGAGATAGTGCTATGACTCAATATGGTTATTTAGTGGTTGAAGGTCCTCATGATGTTAATTTTATTGGGCGGTTTCTAAAAATAAAAGGTTTTTCGCGTGTCAAAATGATATCGCAGCTTGATAAATTTTGGCACCCATTGGTGCCCAAACACTTTCCCTACCGTGGAGACTTGCTTCGCCGGGTGCCAGTACCCACTTTTTTCAAAAGTGTTACTCATTCAATTGCCTTACACAGTGCCATTGGAGATAGCAATATCATCCATACAATTGAGGAGACACTGGCAGTCATTTCATTGAGTGTTAATAGTTTAGCAGGTATTGGAATCGTACTTGATGCAGATAGTGAAGTTACGCCCAAAGAACGATTTGAGCAAATCAAGAAGGGATTGCAGCCATTCGATTTGATCGATGCCAAGCCCGAATCACCGGGCAAAGTCGCTTTTGGCAAAACTCACTGTGGTATTTTCATCATGCCAGATAACCTTTCAGCGGGTCAATGCCATATCGTGCCGCCTAAAAATCAGACCTACGAGGAGACCCATACCTCGCAGGTCGTTGTAAATTCAACGAAAAATTAACCGGAGCAGGTTTTGGCAACCTCGTAGGTTTGTCGGCACGATATGGCATTGTTTCAGCGGGTACCTTAGAAGATATACTGCTGCAATGTGCTGAGCAAGTTTACCCTTCACTGCTGCAATGTACGCAAGCCTTTATTGGCTGTGTAGAACCCATTGTGCGATAAGAAAGAGGGCAATAATTATTAGATAAAAGGATAGCATTGCCTAATAAGCGAGATGTTCTTTTATTACCATCCTCAAAAGGCTGAATATAAGACAAAACGCTAATCGCAAAAATAGCTTTAATCATCGGCGCTTGGATATTATTCAATTTTTCTACCAATGTTTGTAAGGCTTTTTGAATATAATACTGACTTTTTAATGGCTTATATTTAGTACCAACGATACCAACTGAATGCGTGCGAATACCGTATTGAACATCAAGACTATGCACAAGTGTACGATGCAAGTCTTCAATATCGCGTACAGTTAATTGTTTAAAGTTTTGTCGATAATGAAAGATAAACCTGAAGGCTTCTTTATGATTTAATATCATTTGCGTTTCAATAAAACTATGTTCACCAGCCATTTCTTGCCTAGTGAGCAGAGCTTCCGTTTCTAATAAGGAATAGGTATTACCTTCCATTTGCGAAGATTTCCAAGATAAATCAATTATCAGCCTTTCATACTCCTTTTTTAATATTCCCTTTGATAAAGGCTTAATGTTTTTTTGATATTCATCAGTTAATGATTTGATTTCTAAGGCTTCGGTGGAACTTAAAAAATTGGGTTCTGTCAATTTTTCAAAAATAATTTCATCAAATTTTGGATAATCTGGATTTCGTTTATCAGCTTCTTTTTGAAAGAATTCATTTAAATTACAAATTTGCAGTAAGGGATGTTGTTTCATTAAAGTTAACGTGCCTTATTAAAGGGCAGAAATTCAATTTATATGTAAAGTTACGGCTATTTGCTCAAACCTTCACGCAGTTGAAAGGCGAGCAGCCTGATGAAGGTGGCCATTATATTACGATCTGGGCACCCCGTCAAACCATGCGATAAGTGTTTTTAAGATATAAAAGGAGTCCAAGATAAATCTTGGACTCCAAAATGATGCTACAAGTGTCCCCTTATGTGCAGCCTCTTATTGAGGAACTCAAGTCTGAAGGTTTTGTGGTGAGTGTGGAAAAGGTGGCTTATGAGTTGCCAAGGGGTGGAAATGAAATGTTGCGAATTCAAAAGCTAGCATAGGGTACACCAGATTTTTGAGCCAAAGATAGAAATCCTATTTTTTTAAAAAATAGGATTTCTTGATAGCGTCAAGAGCAAACCATCATCCCAGTTGGTATTGGCTCAGGAGTGCAAGGCGTACCTTGCACAAGAGCTGCTTAATAACTGATGTTGAGCGTTTACAAAACCAGTTGTATCAACGATTTTTGTAATCAGTTCCATTTCGATTTTGCAAACATCATACAAAATTGCTCATCAGTGCTATCAAGTCTGTCGCTATTGATCGAACAATGCGCGAAAGTAATTCATTGTTTTTTTGCCGTCCTGCTCCGCAGCGGGAGAAAAATGAATATCTTATTGAATATTTTAGTTTTTTATTCGTTGTTGAGCATTAGTTGTACTCTTGGGATTGCCTTCCAAAGTTGTGATTCTCTAACCAGTGTTGCCCTTGTGCCGTAATGCAATATAATGGATTTGGATAACTTGGGGCCGCCTATTTTTTCAAAAAATAGGATTTCTCTTGTGCGAGCAAAA
>LUTY01002778.1 GCA_001640045.1 Candidatus Thiomargarita nelsonii
TGATTTGCCACTGGGGTATGAATCCCTCACTTTGACAAAAATTCCCGTTTCATTGACAACATTGATTGAAGACGAATTGATTTTGGCTTTACCGATTGTTGTTAAACATACGGTATGCCCATCTAATGAATTTCAAATGCGTGAAAGTGAAAACAACAATAATGTACAAAATAATCCGTTTCACGTTTTATCATCTTTAAAAATATCCAAATAATATTAACTTTATAACTGATAACTGACAACTAATAACTGAACAAAGGATTTTTAAATGGCTGTACAACAAAATCGTAAAACCCGCTCTAAACGCGGAATGCGCCGATCCCATGATGCTTTGAAGGCATCCACCTTGTCCATTGAGCAAGAAGTGGGTGAAGAGCATCTCCGTCACCATATCAGTCCCTCCGGTTATTACCGAGGTCGTAAAGTCATCACTACTAAGGACGAATAAAAGTTGACACCCCGCATTGCATTAGATGCGATGAGTGGCGATCATGGCCCTCATATCATCGTCCCTGCCGCTCTCAAAGTTTTATCACAAAACGATGATTTGCAATTGATTTTCGTTGGTGATGAGGCGGTACTCAAACAAGAATTAGGTCATCAACCCGCTAAGGTGATACAGCGTATATCCATTACTCATGCCACACAGCGCGTAGAAATGGATGATCCCCCTTCGCGTGCTTTACGCAATAAACGGGATTCTTCCATGCGTATCGCCATTAATTTGGTCAAAGAAGGCAAGGCAGATGCTTGTGTCAGTGCCGGTAATACTGGGGCTTTAATGGCAACTGCCCGTTATGTGCTTAAAACCTTGCCGGGCATAGATCGACCCGCCATTATTACCGCTTTGCCCAATATGCATGGGACGTGTACTCATGTACTTGATTTAGGGGCTAATATCGATACCACTCCCGAACATTTATTTCAATTTGCTGTGATGGGTAGCGTTTTGAGTCAAGCTGTCGATAATCTACCTAGCCCGCGTATCGGCTTGCTCAATATTGGTCAAGAAGAAATAAAAGGTAATGAACGAGTCAAGGAAGCCGCAAAATTAATCGCTTCGAGTTCCAATATCAATTATATTGGTTTTGTCGAAGGTGATGATATTTATAAAGGCACTGTTGATGTCGTTGTATGTGATGGTTTTGTGGGTAATGTCGCCCTCAAAACCACAGAGGGTGTTGCTAAAATGATCAGTCATTACGTCAAGCAAAGTTTTACTCAAAATTGGTTGACGCGCTTGGCTGCCATAGTTTCTTTGCCGATTATCAATAATTTGCGTAAAAAAATTGATCCACGTCGATATAATGGTGCCAGCTTGCTTGGTTTACGCGGCATTGTGATCAAAAGTCATGGTAGTGCTGATGTCTTATCGTTTAGTCATGCCATCAAAGAAGCTCTCATTGAGGTGCAAAAAAATGTACCCTCACAGATTAAGCAGCAATTGGGCATTTTGTTAAGTGAAAGAAGGCGCATCGAGTGACTTATTCTCGTATTATTGGAACTGGCGGGTATCTGCCTGAGAAGATACTCACCAATGCTGATTTGGAAAAGTTGGTAAATACCAGTGACCAATGGATTGTTGAACGCACCGGCATACGCTCCCGCCATTTGGCTGCCGACGATCAAGATACTTGTGATTTAGCCGAAGAAGCTGCACGTCGCGCACTAGCAGCGGCACAGTGCGATGCTCACCAATTGGATTTAATTATTGTAGCCACCACCACGCCTGATCGTGTTTTTCCTAGTACCGCTTGTTTATTACAAGCCCGTTTGGGCAATCACGGTGCTATGGCTTTTGATGTGCAGGCGGTATGCAGTGGTTTTCTTTATGCCCTCAGCATAGCCGACAAATTTATCAAAACGGGTGGCATGCGACGGGCATTAATTGTGGGAGCCGATATTTTCTCGCGTCTGGTCGATTGGACTGATCGTAGTACCTGTGTCCTGTTTGGGGATGGTGCTGGTGCCGTTGTTGTTGAAGCCAGTGCCGAACCGGGCATTTTGTCTAGCCATTTACATGCTGATGGGGCTTATAAAGATCTGTTGACTGCCCCCGCGACAGTGACAAAAGGTCGTCTCAATGGCGATGGCTTTACCAAAATGCAGGGTAATGAAGTCTTTAAGTTTGCAGTCAGGGCGTTAAGTCAGGTTGTTGAAGAGGCACTGGCGGCTAATCAATTGGAGCAGAGTGCGATTGATTGGCTGGTCCCCCATCAAGCCAATATT
>LUTY01002779.1 GCA_001640045.1 Candidatus Thiomargarita nelsonii
CCGGCAAACAAAGAGCAAAAGGACTAATAAAAACACCTTTTGTTATTGGAGCCATAATTGATTTGGGCAATTGTTTAAATCTCACCGAATCGAGTTCATTTGTTTTTTTGAGAGAAGCCTATAAAAGTTTGCGATTAACCTACGAGAAATCTGGCATCGATCTGCCTAAAAATATTAAGGGTGCCCGTATGTTGGATTGTGCAGTCATTATGCATGTTCATAAGCTTTGGGAATTACGTGGTTTTCCGAGTTATGATAGCGTGATAGGCGCGTTTCCCGAAGGTGATGCCATTTACGATGGTGCTAAGTACTGAATCATGAATTTTGTGGCATAATGTGAGAAGCAAATAAGTGAAACTTAATCTCAAAAAAATGAGAGGCTAAATAAAAGCAATTTTGAATTGCTTACCAATATTCCTAAGAATGATTTCAACATTTTCAACCAATTTTTCAAAAGAAGAAAAAGCTTCAAAAGGTAACCAAAAATATTTAATGAAACGCCATAAGCTCTCAATGAGGTTCAATTCTGGAGAATACTTAGGTAAAAACTTAAGAATTAAACCTTTATTTTCCCATTTTTCTATATTTTCCCAAAAGTTATCACTGGTATGAATTGGGGCATTATCTAAAATGACAATTTTCTTTTTATCGGAATTGAGGTTATAAAATTCATCAAAACAAGCGATAACAACATCAGAATTGATTGTTCCTTGAAAACAAAAAGATTCAAATTTGTTATCTGGGGTTAAAAAACCTAACACATTTAAACGAGGACTGTTTTCAGACGGTACTTCAATAGTCGAGCCAATCGGTTGCCAGGCATAAGGGACTGAGGGTTGTAAATCAAAACCGCTTTCATCAAAATACCATAACTCAATTTCTCCATTTTTGTGTTGTTCTTTGAGTTCTTCAATTTCTAAGGTGGCTTCTTCAAACTCTTGTTGATCCCGTTTGCTTTTGACAGACCGTCGGATTCTTTTCCAACGCTGGCCTGCTGTTTTGAGGAGACGTTTGAGTGTGGAATCACTAACCCGTTTTCCTGTTTGTTCAAATAATTGAGCTTGAATGGTCGGAATGGAACGTGGGGTTTCTTTTGCTAAATCAATGACTAATTGTTTTTCGTCGGCGGTTAATTTACAAGGACCACCTGGTCGTGGTTTATCATTTAACCCTTCAAAACCGGAATCGTCCCAGGCGTCGAGCCATCTTGAAACGGCATCACGGCCAGTGCCTAAAATCTCAGCAATTTGGTCAATTGAAAATCCCTCATAACTTAATAGAATCGCATGAGAGCGTTGACGAACCCGGGGTTTCTCTGAGTTTTTGGTTATTTCTTTTAATCGGTTAATTTTGTCTTCGGTCAAGTTGGAAACAAATTTGAAGGGAACTTTCATATTTAGCCTCTCGTTTTTTTGAGATTGAGTTTGACTTATTTTATTTCAGTATTATACCATAAAATTCATGATTCAGTACTTATTGGGGTACGAACCTGGTAATATTGACGGTAAATTTACACCAAAAACCCGAACGGCACTATCGAAGTTCCAGATGAATTTCGATTTGCCTATCACAGGCAAATTGAATCAATCCACCTTTCAAGCACTAGAGCTAGAGGTGCAAAACAAACTCCAATCCACCCCACCACTGAAATTGGAGACGGCTTCTCCGCCACCTCAGCAACTGCCTAGCGAGAAACCAAGAGAACGGAAAAAACCAGACAAGCCTCCTGTAAGGGTTTTTACCGATATCCAAACCGTGGGAGTCTACCTGGTTGCTGCCTATCTTGCTGATGCTGGATATTTTCAAGCACCTCTCAAAAAAGCTAAGCTTAAAACGGTGAAAGTGGCTTTAAAATCATTCCAACTGGATATTGGGGTTCCACCATCGGGCATTTTGGATGATGTCACTTGGAACAAATTACAAAGTATCAAACTCAGCAGTGCCAGACAAGCTGAATTGGAAGCGGTGGCTCCAATCGCTCAAAAACAGGCAGCTCAACCCCGGATAGAGTACTCCATTCCAGCCGATAAACCGGAAAAAACGGATACCAGGATTCTTGATCCTGCTATGCCCTATTTTACTTTGGAAACGGGATAAACTGTTTTTGTGATTGACAAAATTGAGTGTAAAAACCAAAACGAGGCTTTTGTTTTATTTTACGAGGGATATTTGCAAGAGCTACGAGATAATCAGGCTTACGTGAAAGTGAATAGGCGTTATGCAATG
>LUTY01002780.1 GCA_001640045.1 Candidatus Thiomargarita nelsonii
TGGTTTTCTTGATAGTCCAAATGCTGACTATAAAGAAAATAGTTTTTTTCAAAACGTTAAGGCGGAAAAACAAATCATGGCGGAACTGACCACTATTCACAGCCTCTTGGAGATTGCGATTAGTGGCCGCGAGGAAGCGCACATCCACCGCAATGGGCGTGGTGCCACCAAGGCGTTGCACTTCCCGCTCTTGTACCACGCGCAGCAACTTAACCTGCATGGAAGGCGGCATCTCGGTGACTTCGTCCAAAAATAGCGTGCCACCATTAGCAACCTCAATAAAGCCCTGTTTCTGCGCCATCGCACCGGTGAACGCGCCCTTCTCGTGACCAAACAACTCATTAGCCAACAATTCCTCAGTAAAGGCCCCGCAGTTGACTGCAACAAAAGGCCCTTGGGCACGCTCACTGTACTGATGCACATAACGGGCCAGCAATTCCTTGCCTGTACCACTCTCTCCACTGATGAGAATATTACAATCAGTTGGCGCAACCTGTCGGGCGGTTTTCAGCAATTTCTGCATCTGTGGTGCTTGTGTGATGATCTGCACCTTGCTCTCATAGCTTGCCAATTGCTCGCGCAAATGGCGGTTTTCCTTTTTGAGCTCTACCTTGGCCAGTGCTTCTCGCACCACTTTCCGCACATCATCCAAACGAAAAGGCTTGCCGATGTAATAAAAAGCCCCCTGTTTCATGGCCTCTACCGCCGATTCTAGGGTGGCATAGCCCGTGATTAGGATCACCTCGGTGTCCGGGTAGTGGGTCCGACATTTTTCAAGAATCTGCATGCCATCTATCTTCTCCATGCGTAAATCCGTGAGTACCACATCAAAATATTGTTCTTCAAGGTACTTAAGTGCTTTTTGACCACTTTGAGTACCCGTCACCGCGTAGCCCTCCTTCTTCATAACATGTTTGAGGTTTTTCAGGGCAACTAGCTCGTCATCTATAATCAATATTTGGCCTATATTATCCATCTTTGCCTTCTTTTCGTGTTCCTGCCGGCAGCCGAATCAAAAAGGTTGTTCCTTGGTTGGGATGGCTGTTTGCCCGAATCTCACCGTCATGCTCCTCAATAATCTCATGGGCGATGGATAATCCCAGTCCTGAACCTTGGCCGACTTCTTTGGTGGTAAAAAAAGGGTCGAAAATCTTTGGCAGCAGCTCAGCGGGAATGCCGGGGCCAGTGTCGCTGATCTCGATATCCACCGTTGGGGTACAATCGTCATCGGCTTTAGAGGCCTTAGCACGTAAGCTGATTTTGCCGCTGCTGCCAACCGCCTGCACGGCATTTTTGAGCAAGTTCAGCAACACCTGCTGCATTCGCTGTTTGTCAACCAAAATAACCAATTTTTCTGGAACTTCTACGTTGACAGTCACACCAGCCGGTATTTGACCCCGTACAAAGCGCAAGGTTTCTTGCACCAAATCGCTCAATTGTAGGCGCTCTTTTTTGAAGTCTTTATGACGAGAAAATTCCAGCAAGGCATACACAATACGTTGTGCCCGCAAAGTCTGATCATCGATCTGAGTCAGCAATTCTCTGAAGTAGTCCATATCTGCCTCGTCCAGTTCTTCGAGCAATATCTGACAGGAAGACGAGATGTTCGATAGAGGATTATTGAGTTCATGCGCCACACCAGAGAGCAAAGTACCTAAAGACGCGAGCTTTTCTGACTGAAGCAAGTGCCGTCGGCGGGTTTCCAATTCTGCCAGCATGTGGTTGAAGGCGCGTTCTAGTGAACGAATTTCCTGCTCTTGGCACTTAATCTGTAGTTTTTTGAAGCGTCCTGCCGCGATCTGCTCCATATTCTCTTCCAGCCGTCTGAGGGGACGGACTACCAATTGAGACAGAACGCGCCCCATAACAATGCCAAACAAGGACAAGGTAATAATAGCCAACAGAAAGAGATTAATAGAGTGATTAAGGCTCTCTTTCAGAAATTGGCGCTCAGTTTTAGCAAGCTCTTCAGCCAGCGTCACGATGCTGTTACCAAGGTGCCGGATTTCTTGCTCCAGAGGGGGGGACGCTTGGATGACATAATTCTGCATCAACCTCTGATACCGCTTGAGTTCTTCGGTCAAACGTGCCTGTTGTGCCGGTGTGAGGAGTTTGACCATCTCGTCGTGATTATTTTTAATCAGCATTTGAATTTTATTGATATAGGTTTGGTTTTCTTGATAGTCCAAATGCTGACTATAAAGAAAATAGTTTTTTTCAAAACG
>LUTY01002781.1 GCA_001640045.1 Candidatus Thiomargarita nelsonii
GTATCAATGGCATTTGCCACAATATAGATGCCATCTACATCTTTAATGCGAATGGGCACCGGATGGTTGTCCCGGGTATCTTGATGCGTGCCACCAATTAACACAATCCGCTGATAGACATCCGCCCCTGCCGCTAAAACATGCCGTGCGCTTTTCTTAATAATAAAGCTCAGTCGATTGGGATCGAGAGTATCGGGCGGCGCAAAGCGATAAACGACTCTTTCTGTTTCTCGCCCACCCGCTAAGTCAACTTGATGGAGTTTATCACTGATGCCAGCTTTTGTGGGTAATTCTACGATAAGCGGCGGACACGCTTGCTGTTGGCATAATCGCGGAATGGTTGTGCCTTGGCTGGCATCACAAGGCAGCGTACTTGCCCAGTGATTTAAGCGATTTTTAAATTGTTGGATGACTTGCGCCGCTTCACGAGTGCTATCGTCAGTGGCATACAGTTGTGCTAAAGCCACCAGTAATTGCATAGACGGGACAACGGTGAGGTGATTGTCTTGACAAACTAACGAGGCAAGTTGCCATCGCCGCCGCACCCTATCTGCATCAACGACAAAAAATGTGGATGACCAAAAAACGTTTTTCTCTTCGGTGATATAGTTATCCAAAAACGAAGGCTGTCTGGTTAAAAAATGCTTTTGATTAACAACGCCATTTTCCAAGGGGAGTCGATAAGTCCGCGTCAAGATGATAACTGGTGCGTTAGCGGCTTGGCTCTCATTGATGGCTTGAAGATACTTTGCCAAAGATTCATCGGCGGCTTTGGCTTCGGGGCTGGCGGTGGGACACGCTGGCGTTTTTTCCGCTTGATGAATGCAACCATCTTGAGCCCATGACAAGCCAATATCCACCGCAATGACATTTGCACCGCCTTTTTCCGCCGCTTCAATCAAAGCCTTGAGCTTATCGCGGGGCGTGAGAACGGGCGAGCCCCATTCACGGTAAGTTTGATCATCAATTTCAAACAGTGCCATCCGCTGCATGGGCTGTCCATTGGCGAGCTTAGGCTCAAAATCGCTGTGCCAGTACATGATGATATCTAATGCATAGTCTTTAATTTCCTTGAAAAAGACGAAATCTTCGGCATAGTGTAATGCGACGACAAGCGTGCTGGCAAGAGCCAAATTTAGTATTAAAAATTTTGAGTTAAATCGTTTGGGTTTTGAGAAATAGCGCAGTAGCGCGATAATGTGTTGCCAAACGGTGCGGTTTGTTGAGCTTGTATTCATTTTGGTATTTTAAGTGTTTTGACTTATCTGATCGAGTCAACGATGTGAGCCAGTTGGGAAAATAGAAAACGTAACGGACGGATAAAAAGGTTGTGTATGAGTGGGTATAGAAATCATCCTCTTAAAATAGGCATGGCAAATGGCACCTCTGATTAGAATGAATGGCTTATTATATTTTATACATAACGTTTAGCCTCTACGAAGTAAATACCACCTCTTGTCATACAAAAGATTGACACCATACCACTCAGCGACTAAGCCGCCTCGAGAGTGTTTGACTTCTCCTCCTTTGAGAATTTGGAGAATAGACTTGTCCCTTTTTAATTGTAGGGTGGATACGCTATCGCTTAATCCACCTGATTCTTCTGTAAATATCGGTGGATACGCTATCGCTTAATCCACCCTACATATACTATTCTATTGCACAAAACCATATTGAAAAATTTCCCCCAAAAAAAGCTCAAATTTAACACCCCAGAGCGATACGAAGTCAGCGAAGCTAAACCCACCTATGTAGGCGGCGGTGGGTTTCGCTCCGCTCTACCCACCCTACATACTTTTCAATCAATAACGACAACCAATTTTATTTAAAAAGGGATAAATCAAAGTTAAAATGTTCTTGAAATCGATTCTCCTTGGTTTTGACCCTACTTTCGCTTATTTTTATTTAAAATTTTGGTAACTGCTCAGCCTATAAAATCTTTGGTTTGTCATGGATACCAGCGGGAGAAATCTAGTACGGCTAGTGGCATAAATAAGATTTCTCCCGTTGGGAGAAATGACAATAGGCTGAGAAATGACAATAGGCTGAGTAGTAACAAATTTTGATTTTTAAGTAAAAATAAAATGGCAAAAGGCATAGTTTTAAAAAAATATTTTATATTATAATCAATTATTTATATTAAACTAAACGAAAAGAGGGTTTTGACTTATCCTTTATTAAATATAATCCTTGTAGTTATTAATTGTGGTGATATTTGGTTTGT
>LUTY01002782.1 GCA_001640045.1 Candidatus Thiomargarita nelsonii
GGGTGTTGTGAAGACGTGTAGCGGTAAGCCCATTTTACTAGTTGGGAATACGTTTCAACAACGCAATGCAGCAGGAGAAAGAGAATTAGTAGATGCTGAAACACAAGCTAACATTGAAGCTATAATTGTTAATAACCCCAATATTGATATCGTGGCAGATGATCCGATAGTCGCCGCTCAATTGGCGGAGTACACCAGCCAGTTAGAAAAATTTTCAAAAGAAGTAATTGGACAAGCAGCAGAGGATTTATTGCATATCCGTATCCCCTGCACTCAGGAATTAGGGGTAGAATTGCCCAATGGCAGCCACATTGCAACACTAGTCGCAGAAGCATTTTTCCAACAATTGAAAAGTAGAAACTATAATCCAGATTTAGTGATTCAAAATGCTGGTGGAATACGAAATAGTATTTTTAAGGGTGATATCACTATTGAAACCGTTTATACTTTATTGTCTTTTACTAATACCATTTATCTATTAGAGTTGACTGGTGCAGAAGTAAAACAATTGCTTGAAGATGCGCTCAGTCATCATTTTGATAATGGTGGTTCTGATGGCTCTTTTCCTTATGCTGCAAATATTCGTTATACCATCGAAATCAATCGTCAATTTATGGAACGTGTCACCAGCCTTGAAATAAAAGATGATAATGGTAATTGGATGCCTATTGATCTCAATAAAATCTATCGAGTTGGCACATGTTCTTTTATTGCCCACGGCAAAGATGGTTTTGCCACCTTTGGCAAAGTCTTAAAAGAACGAGGCGGGATAGATACCTATTTTGACTATGCCGAATCTTTTGTAAACTATGTAAAAATGGTGGGTACGCTGATTAGGCCTAATATTGGGATAACATATATAGATGAATAAAATGCTTGATCACTTTTCAGGGCATTTATAACTAACTAATGGAGAACCCCATATCTTGAATATCAGACTTATTGCTACATTTATTTTCTTAATAGTCGTTAACAGCGGATGTGTTGATGAATCCAAAAAATCAATACCGACTTTCAGCCTTGCATGGACGCTGAGCAACGGTTTAGCTCAACCAGAATCGGTGGTATATGATGCTAAGCACTCGCGTCTCTATGTCTCCAACGTGCAAGATCATCCTACCAAAAAAGATGGCAAAGGTTATATCTCTATCGTCTCATTAGAGGGTAAGTTGCTTGAAAAAGAATGGGTTAACGGTTTGAATGCGCCGAAAGGCATGGCAATCGTGGGAGATACCTTGTATGTATCGGATATTGATGCCTTAGTTGCCATCGACATCAGCAAGGGTGAGGTTGTGGAACGTTACGAGGTTGCCGATGCCAAATTTTTAAACGATGTCACGGCTGACAAAGATGGCAATGTTTATATTTCTGATATGTTTACTAATACTATTCATTGTCTGTGCAATGGCAAGTTTGAAACTTGGCTGCATGATGTCGAGTTAATGAGCCCTAATGGTTTATTCGCAGAAGAAGATCACTTAGTTGTCGGCAGTTGGGGCTTCCCCACTGGAGGATTTGCCACCACAACGGCGGGACACCTGAAAGCGGTGACTTATGCGGATAAAAAAATCACTTCACTTGGAGAGGATATACCGGTTGGCAATCTCGACGGTGTGGAATCCGATGGTGCTGGTGGCTATTATGTGACTGATTGGATGGCGGGTAAATTGTTTTACTTTGATGCAGACGGCAATGCACAAGAGTTAATGCAATTAAATCAAGGTGCTGCCGATCACACCTATCTGGCTAACCGAAATTTGTTGCTGATACCTATGATGAAAGATAACCAGTTAAAAGCATTAAACACCGATTTTCACTAGCTTATAGATAAATCAAAGCAAGGGTAGGGTGCGTCTTACGCACCTTATGTCAGGTTCCAATGAAGGTGCGTGGGACGTACACTTGCTCGATCCCAAACTATCTCCAAGCCAGCCTTATCCCCCCCAAAGGAACTCCGTCATGGACGCTATCGCGTAGTTTTCCCCCTATCCACCACCGTCACAAAACTTAATACACCGAAACGTCTCACCAGCATCACGCCACCCCTAGTTTTATCGTGCCAACTCTCTCGCGCCCAACCCTAAATTGTTCTCTCGTTCCCAAAACAAATCTAAAGACACAAACTGGCAATCCCAAGTATAATGGCAAAATGTTTCAAAAAGCTTGTCCCGAACTAGAGAGGGAGCCGATTTTTTTGATACTGATGCCCCGTTAAAAATCGG
>LUTY01002783.1 GCA_001640045.1 Candidatus Thiomargarita nelsonii
GCTTGCAGATAAGTCGATTAGTCTCAAATGCCAAACCCATTTTAATCTCACCATTGACATTAATTGAGAGTATTAATGTGTTAATGAGACTAAAGCGTCAAAATAGATTGAATAAAAGAACACGGGACAAAATTATTAAGCTTATAAAAAAACAGGCGAGTACTGAGGAAACAACAATTCACCCTTTTCAAATTGTTAGCGTCTCAATAGAAATTTTTTCATTAGCAGAGAATATTTTACTACAATATGCTCGCCGTTTTAGTATCGGAACAAATGATGCCTTGCATTTAGCTATTTTACAAACACTGAATCATCAGGCAATTATGGTCACTTCAGATGGATCAATGCAACATGTATGTGAGCGTCTTCAAATTCCATTTGATGATCCAGAAAAAACGATATAATCATAAATAAAACCCGTTAGAGCGTCTCGTAATGAAAATCGCCCATCTAACTTCAGATCACCCGCCACATGACATCCGCATTTTTCACAAACAGTGCAAAAGTCTCATGTCAAATGGCTATGAAGTCGCATTAGTTGTCAAAGCGGACTCAGATAAAATCATTGATAGCGTTCAAATTCTTTCTATCCCGGAAGAGTCTTCTCGTTTAAAACGCTTTTTCTACTCATCATGGGCGGTATATAAAAAGGCAATAGCAAGCAAAGCAAAAATTTGTCATTTTCACGATCCAGAGTTAATACCGACTGCTATACTGCTAAGCTTGCGTGGAAAGAAAGTGGTATATGATGTCCACGAAGATTTGCCACGCCAGATTCTCAGTAAAGATTGGATTCCGACTTGGTTGCGCTATCCGGTTTCATGGCTTGCGGCTACCTCTGAGTGGATTGGCTCAAGGCTTTTTTTTTCTGCCATTGTGCCTGCTACTCCAAAAATCGCCAGTCGGTTTCCTAAATCAAAAACAGTATTAGTACAGAATTTTCCAATACTGAATGAACTGGGCAATGCAAAAACCGTTATTCTAAAGGCATTTGAATCGGTAAAAAACCAAGATTGTTGTTTTATATTGGCAGGCTCTTTTTCAAGTCCAGCACTTGAGAAGGAATGCCGAATGCTGGATGCTTGGCAGTTTGTCGATTTTCGTGGTTGGCTTTTACGAGAAGAGATTAGGGAGATGCTCAGCAAAGCAAAAGCTGGGCTTGTCGTCTTACATTCTACTCTTGCTTAAAAACGGTCGCAAGGCAGTAGAGGATAAATATAACTGGTCGCCTGAAGAGAATAAGTTGCTGAAATTATACAAAAAGCTAGAGTGATCGTAAGGGACAAGGGATTGCCCCTACAAAATATCGCGTCTACTGTAGGGGCAATCCTTTATGGTTGCCCTTAACTTATACAAAAAGCTAGGCTCATGAAAATAGTCACAATCATCGGCGCCAGACCCCAATTTATCAAAGCAGCCACTGTCTCCAGAGTGATTGAGACGCTACGGACGGAAACCCCGTCCGGCAAAGTCGGTATCGAAGAGGTTCTGGTGCATACCGGACAACATTATGATGCCGCCATGTCGAAAGTATTTTTCACTGAACTGGCTATCCCCGAGCCCCACTATAATCTGGGAATAGGCGGCGGTTTGCACGGCGAAATGACTGGCAGGCAATTAGAAGCAATTGAAAAAGTGCTGCTGGATGAACAGCCAGACTGGGTATTAGTCTATGGTGATACCAATTCAACATTGGCTGGCGCGTTGGCAGCCGTAAAATTGCATATTCCAGTGGCTCATGTTGAGGCTGGACTACGATCATTCAATCGGCGGATGCCAGAAGAAATCAATCGTGTTTTAACCGATCATGCGTCTGACTTACTCTTTGCACCTACGAAAAATGCGGTTTACAACTTGAAAACAGAAGGAATTTCAAGCGATGAGCATGTCAAGCTGGTTGGAGATGTGATGTATGATGCCGCGCTATTTTACGCAGATAAGGCGGAACGACAGAGCCAGATTCTTGAACAGCTTGGTTTGACACCGAAAGCGTATTCTTTGATAACCATACACCGAGCCGAAAATACAGATAATGAAGATCATCTCTCTGCCATTGTTGATGCTCTTATCGCGCTCAGTGATGAGTTACCTGTGGTATTGCCGCTTCATCCACGGACAAACAAACAGTTGGAGCAGCTAGGCTTATTGGATAAAGTACACAACGCCCTTAGAGTGATAGAACCTATTGGTTATTTGGATATGGTTATGCTGGAAAAACAAGC
>LUTY01002784.1 GCA_001640045.1 Candidatus Thiomargarita nelsonii
CTTTATTTGATTGCTCTTCGTAGCGCCATTCCAAATTGAAATGTACGCGCATTTTTTCCAATAAATCTTCGTTTTTTAGTGGTTTAGCGAAAAACTCGTTACAACCCGCCTCCAAACTGGCTTGACGATGCCGCTTAAAAGCACTGGCTGAAATGGCAATGATCAGCACATTTTTTAGTTCGGGAAGCTGACGTATTGCTCGCGTGGCATCAAGACCATCCATCACCGGCATAATGATATCCATCAAAATGACATCTGGTGATATAGCTTGTGCTTTTTCAATGCCTTCTTGACCATTTGCCGCTTCGTACACTTCAAAACCCAAAGGCGATAATAAATTAACTAACATCAAGCGATTCAGCTTACTGTCATCTACAATCAAAATTTTGCGCGTTTTTCCTTTAACTCCGATGATATGCCGTTCTGGCGCTTGCTTGAGAACTGCCCCCCCCTCCGCTTCGGGCAGTGTGATATCAAACCAGAACAAGCTGCCCTTACCAAGGATACTCTTAACACCGAGTTTGCCCCCCATCATTTCTACAAATTTTTTACTGACAGATAAACCCAGTCCAGTCCCTTCGAGATGCTGTTGATCGCCAACCTGCCGAAAGGGCATAAAAATCGTTTCCAATTGATCCGCTGCAATGCCTGGTCCAGTATCTATAATCTGAAAACGAATTTGCTTATTTTTTTCTTTAGAAGGGCTATAACCAACTTTAAAGGTCACGCCGCCTTTCTGGGTAAACTTGACGGCGTTGCCAAGCAAATTGACGAGCACCTGACGCAATCGGGTTTCATCGCCTGTGACAGTCATGGGCAAGGGAGACGTGGCAGTGTATGTAAAATAAACCTGTTTTTGCATGGCGCGAATTTGAACGATGTCATTAATGACCTTGATAAATTCATGAAATTGAAAAGGTTGTTGCTGCAATTCCATTTTTCCGGCTTCAATTTTGGACAAATCCAAAATGTCATTAATCAAGGTCAGTAAATGTTCACCAGATTGGGCAATGGTATGAACGGCATCTCCTTGTTGATGATTCAGGCTTTTATCACGCTTGAGAATTTGGGCAAAGCCTAAAATGCCATTGAGCGGCGTCCTCAGTTCGTGGCTCATGTTGGCTAAAAAGTCACTTTTGGCTCGGTTAGCCGCTTCTGCCACATCTTTAGCCGCTTTCGCTTTTCTAGCATTCCTCAAAACCGCTTCATTTCGTTTTTGCTGGGTAATATCCTCCATCATACAAATAATATGCTCTTCGTTCAAGCGAGAAAGGGCAATGCTACACCATCGTTCACTCCCATCTTTAGCTTTATAATGCCTTTCTACCTTATAGCTATGTAGACAAGCAGCACTCAATTCTGCCACGCTACTATTCTCTGGATGCAGGAATTCGGATAAGGTCATTTGATGGAGTTGCTGATCAGTGTACCCCAGTATTTTCTGCAAGCTGGGATTGGTGCTGATGAATTTGCCTTGAAGATTGAGGATGCTGATGCCCAAGGCAGCTTTTTCAAATAGAGTGCGAAAACGGCGTTCACTTTCAACAAGCGCGGCTTCGGCTTGTCGACGCTGCGTGCTATCTTGGAAAGAAATCACAATACCAGTCTCTTTGTTCCGTTTACCGATCATACTGGCAGAAAGTTGCATGATGACTTTGGAACCGTCTGGTTTACTGGTATTCAATTCTCCTTGCCAAGCACCTTCCTGCAATAACTGGGAAAGCATTTCTCGCACCTCGGCTAAATTTCCCCACAAAGTAAATAAGTTTTTGTTATGAGAAAGTTCTTTACGATTTTGATAGCCCCACATTTTAACAAAGGCAGGATTAACATAAGTGATTGCACCAGAAATCTCGGTGATCATAATGCCATGGAGAGCGGATTCCATCGCATCGTTCCGTATGCTCAGAGCCTGTGTGCGCTCATCTACCTGACGCTGGAGTGAGTTTGCTAATGTACGCCATTCATGCTTAGAATCTTCCAGAGGATCTTGCATAGTTCGCAACGTATTAGCCAGCCCACCGTCTTTTTCACCGATAGTGATATAATGATCAAACATTTGCATCAGCAGTGTGCGAATCGGTTTCAGATGATGATGGACAAGGAGTGCTATTATTATACTTAGCACGATGACGATACAGCTACCAAAGAAAATTTGGTGATGAACGAATTGCCCCGCCTTGGCATCAATTGTCTTGTAAGTGCCAACTGCCCCTAA
>LUTY01002785.1 GCA_001640045.1 Candidatus Thiomargarita nelsonii
CTCTGGCACCATCAGCAAAAGCGTATTTGGCCCAAATCCCGCTGTCAAAGTGCCTTTTTTTCGGGGACAACCGCGACGTCTGATGACTAAAAGTGGATTTGATGGGGGGGGTTGGTTGAGACTCAACCACATGTTGTGGTTTATAGTGCGGTAGCTTCTAACCAATTGGCTTTGGTAGATACAAGGACTAGACCAGATGCTGGTGTCTTTACGCGCCGCTTTATTCGAGGCATTCGAGATAAAAAGGCTGACCGTAATCAGGATGGAAAAGTCACTCATCAGGAATTGTTAGCGTACACGCGCCGTGAGTCAAATGCTTATTGTGAGGCCACCCCTCGTCTTTGTGTGCAAGGGCTAACACCACAATTAGCTATCAAATCAGCTATGTCAGATGATGATATTCGTCTCTGGGCTGCGATTCCTTCAAAAGAGCCGACTAAGCTGATGATGCCGGTACTGGATGATTTACATGTTGAGATTTTGCCGCGTCGTCTTAAACAGGGTAGCGCGATGCGATTCAGGATAACAAGTGATCAAAAAGCTGGATATTTATTGTTGTTTGATGTCAGTGCTAAGACTTTAAGGCGCCTATTCCCTAATCGACTCCGTAAATTTATCTACCTCAAAGCTGGAAAACCCCGAGTTGTACCGGATCAGTTATCTGGTTTCGAGATTATTGCAAAATCACCGGGTCAAAGATTGTTGATAGCGGTGCGAGTCAACGAATACCGTGAATTGTTAATGTTACAAAAATCATTACCTGAGGCTTTTGAGCAAATCTCAAAACAGACTCAAACTTTGTCACAAGAACAATTAAGCCAACAACTTAATCAAGTTTTAAAGAATGTGGCTGGAAATCTCAGTTGCTCCATCACGACAGTGGGCTATGAGGTGAGCCCCTAATGTACTATAATAGGAGTCCAAAATTTATTTTGGACGAGCACGTCCAAGATAAATCTTGGACTCCAGACCAAAATAAAAGGAGATTAGCATGAAATCAATAGTCACTTGTTTTATAGCTGCACTGCTCTTGGGCGGTTGTCATTCTACTCCCCCAATAAAGCAGCCCAGTGAGCCAGTGATAGTCACTTGTGACGACTATAATCCGCAAATCGTTCAGGCGATGCAAACAAAAGACTTAGTTAAACTCAGTGAATTGTTAGCGACGCTGAAAAGACAAGAAGATTGCACAATCGAGGATTTAGACAATCTCAAACGCGAGATGTCAGAAATGGCGGCTGATAAAGCCAGTGAGTTGGTACAACGCGGAAAGTTGGATGAAGCGGAAAAGTGGCTACAATATAAATATGCGCCACTCACTTTATGGAAAACTCAGGCGGTGCGTGGAGAGATTGCAAGCAAACGTAAGAAATGGGGAGACGCGGCACTGTTTTATAACAAAACCCTGGATTTGATAGCCGATCCCAACATAACTCAGGTAAAGCCATCGCTTAGTGAGATTGAAAAGCTATATAAATTAGCGGCTGAAACTCAGTTGTTGGCGGGTACTTTACCAACACTAAAAGATAATGGGAAGCCAAGAGGTATCATGCGTGACGATCTTGGCTAGATTTTGTGACGTCAATCCCTGAACAATTAGAAAAAGTCCATCAAGAGGTCAAAAAGACTAAAGATTTGGCGGAGGAAATTTTACAAACCCTCAAAGCATTGATGGCGCGTCAAGATTTATCTTCCCGCGTCAAACCCCGTGATGAATTCACTCGGCATAATAGCAAGAGCCTGAATCAAAATCGCTTAATTCCAGATAAGTGGGTAGACTGTACGATATGCACGGAAACGTTTGGGAATGGTGTGCTGATTCTTGGCATGAAAACTATGAGGGGGCACCTAATGATGGGAGTGTTTGGAAAGGAGGTTCTGGAAGCCTCGGTCGAGCGGTACAACAACTTCGGCTTTCGGGTGGTGTCGTCCGTGAACTTGTTAGCACTTTGCCCTTTTGAGCTTTTGCTCTTTGCTTTTTTTTAAAGGGAAATCGTTTTAAAATGTGGGGCTGCGCCCGCGATTTTTTTTGTGTCTAACAATTTTATTATAATGGTTATTTGAGGTGAGGGGATAAAGTACAACATTTTAGTACAACGAATTGAGAAATAAACGAAACGAAGTAACGAAGTAATTAAAAACGACAATTGACAAGTCATTCAATTCGTTTATTTCCTAATTAGTTGTACTCTAGTCTCGTTCCAGGTAGATTTATCTC
>LUTY01002786.1 GCA_001640045.1 Candidatus Thiomargarita nelsonii
TGCGCCAGTGCTTCTAGGAGTGCTTGATGCATCCAGGTTGCGCCACTCCCTTCGCAGCTTTCCACATAATGCAAGGCTTTTTTGACGTTAGCTGGGTTGTGAGCTTGAGGTTTTTTCCATAACTGGTCAGTCTCACCAGCATAGCGCATGACATTAAAAGTATCTGTGGGGCGCGTTCCTTCAATGAGCCTTCGCATCGCTTCCTTGGACTTTTCCATCGGAAAACCATTCATTGAGCCAGAAGTGTCAACAATAAAGATAAGCTCACGGGGAACAACTTGCTCATCGGTGACAGTGCGCTGTGGTTGAATCATCAAGGTGAAAAATCCGCCGCGCTCGTCATGGTGAGCAATCGTGGCCATTTCGGGGACTTTGCCCGCCACTTCATAGCGCAACACAAAATCTTTATTGGGCAGCGTATCAGCACGGTGAAGTTGGATCTGTTTTTCATGCCGATTAATAGTTTGAGTGTCAATGACATGAGAAATTGATTGGATATTTTGAATCGGTACGCCAGCATCCAATTTGACGGATAAGGCAATATCGTGTCCGGTGCGCTCACCCGGTTTGAGCACTGGCGGGGTGATACGAGAAGCGTCGGGCACGATGTCGGTATCTGGTGCCCAGCCGGTGCCACTCTGCCCGGTTGCGACATTGCCCGGAATATATCGAGGTCCTACGACCATCGGGAAAACTAATTCATAATGGCCCTCGGCATAATGCAGGATATTGACATAGCGAATAGTAATAATAATGTTATCGCCGGGCATAATGTTGGCGACGGATTGGGTAAAGATATTGGGACGCTCTTGCTCCAATAATGAGGCCCGTTGCCCCCTTTTTCGCGCTTTATCATAAATATCGCGGGCTTCTTCTTTACGTTTAATAAGGCCCTTGATAGTGCGCTGACCAATCGTCATTTGCATATCATCCACCGCTGCGTCATCTGGCAGAGGGAAAGTATAAACAGCCTCAATCGGCTTTTCAAAAGGGTTATGATAGTGCTGAGTCACGGTAGCACTCGCCACAAAGCCAGAGATTTCGATTTTGACATCGGTGTGCTGGAGTGGCATTTCCAGTTTTTTATCGGGTTTTTCGCCACCGATTTGCTTAAGTTCAAGGGTGCCCGGATTAATTTTCCACATAAGTGTTGCCCTCTAATTGACCGTTTTTCTTGCAGGACGCGGAGCGTCCTGGCAGGCATTCCCACGCAGAGCGTGGGAACGAGATCGTGAGTTCTCGTTGAGTTCTCGTTCCCACGCTCTGCGTGGGAATGCCTGCTGCGACGCTCTGCGTCGCGTGTTAGAGAAAAATTTATCTATTAATTTGAATCTCCACCCGCCGATTCTTAGCACGTCCAACTTCAGTACTATTATCAGCGACAGGTTTTCGATCCGCCTCTCCTCTTATCACCAACTTGTAGTGAGTGAGGGCAGGGCATTGACTCTTCAAATAATCTGCCACCGCGATAGCGCGTGCAAGAGATAATTTGTGTTTAAAATTATCCTGTGGGCTGCTATCCGCGTGTCCAGTAATCACAATTTCCTTGATATGGCTAATATCTCGACAAATTTGCGCTGCTAGTTTATTCAAAAGGCGTTTGACTTGTGTACTCAACTTGGCATCTCCGGGCGCAAAGCGAATGTCCTTGGCTTGTTTGGAAAGTGCTTGAACTCTCGACACACTATCGTCGCTTTCTTTGGATGAGAAGACGCTTGGAGGAGCAGACATGACTTTGCCAGCTTGCGGTATGTGGCCTGCGGTGGGTGGTGGCGGTGCGTATCTGTTGTTGAAGCTGTATGATCCCTGCGGTACTGATTTAAAGCTTTTAGCCCTCATTCCACGCGTAGCAATCGGAGCGGGCATTTGTTGTTCACCAAATACACCTTCATAAGAGACACCCTCTGGCATTTCTACCGGTTGAACCACTGTTTGCAGTTTGCCATCAACATTGACGACTTTTTCTTCTACCGCCACAAAGCTCGTCCACTGCGTCATTAAGCGAAAAGTCAAACCCAATTGTGTGACTTTTTCAATCAATTCTTTGGTTTGCCCAGCGCGTACCATTTGACTCATCAATTGACGTACTTGTTGTCGAGCCCATACGCTTGCCATCGCCTCATGGGCGGGCGCGTTTTGGGGAAGTTTGACACGTAGTCTTTGTTCATAAGGCTGATTTGCCAATTGTCCACGCACAACGATAGTATCTTTTCCGCC
>LUTY01002787.1 GCA_001640045.1 Candidatus Thiomargarita nelsonii
CGCTTTGATCTTGTATCAAAAACGCACCCGAATCACCCACGCTCGCGCCACAAACCAAATCATCGCTCACTGCCACAACAATAGCTGTTGTTTCACCCGCGAGGGGATGTGCGAACAGCATATTATCGGCTTCTATTAAAAAGTTACTATATGCAAAAGGATTCATAAAATGTTCGCTGGCAACCGCACTGACTTTGACAAGCTGAATGGCGAGTTCTGCGGCTTCTCTGCCACCCGCCATACCACCCACACCATCAGCAATAACCAGTAAAAGGCCATTGGAATGCTCAATAATAGCCGCTCGATCTTGATTTTCAGAAAACGCAGCTTCTGTTGCTAATTTTGTTTCAAACATTAATAACCTTTTAAATTATTCTGCGGCAACTAACACCCCATCAACTAACCGCAATCTCCGAGCCATCCGAGCTGCAAGCCCAGGATCATAAAAAAAATCTCAGTACAGGACAATTTATTTAAGTCATTAATTGACTGTCATTTCGACCAGAGGGATAAATCTCAATACTTTGATAATTCAAGATTTATCCCTCTGGTCGAATCTCGGGTCAGCTCCGCTAAATGACAAGAAAAAAAATGTCCTGTACTGAGAAAAAAAATACTATAGCAAGATAAACTATTACCATCAACCCACGACTTGGCACTTCGTCCCCGCATCGCAGACTGATGTCCAACAATAGCCCCTTTATCAAGCAATTGATAAAGCCGCGCCCTAGAAATCCCAAATTTTTCTGAAGCCTCTCTGATGCTAAGTTTTTCCATAATCGCCATTAATGTCAAGTGTTTTTGTAATGTTATAGGTGTAATCTAAACAAAAAAAAATCCTATATCGATTCGAACTAGGATTTTTGGGCTTGCGCCAAGGGGCTTTTGGGTCGTTAATTGACAGCCATCATTGCGATAACATGCCAGAATCCGATGCGGATGTATTGATCAGTTTCATTTCCATTTCTGTGTTGTGCTTCTACTATCCATCCTAGCATTCAAGGGCTTTGCTTTAATTCTTTAAGTACGGCTTTAGCAAAAAGCTCACTCAGGGCATTATCTGCAAAATAGTCACTGGTAGGTTTGACATGCCAAAAGTTATTTTGGCCAATTTGTGAATCGTACACAACAAAAGGTAGTTTATTGAGGTGGGAGTCGTGTTTCATGCCGCACCTTCCGTCAACACAAAGTCGGCCTCAAGGTGGGTTTTGACCAAATCAATGGCACTATCGTACCACTTGATCTGCCTAACAGGGGTGCCGTCGGTTTTGTGTTTCTTGCCAGTATCCAAATAGATACCGTGTTCCTTGCCGAGATTTGTTAGCTCGTAATATAAGCTATCCTTGTGATCCCTGTTCGCGGTTTGTAGCCCTCTCTTTGTGAGGATCGGATTGACTTGCCTCGGTTTGATACCAAGCCGCTTGGCTATATCTGAAACGGTGAGCGTCTGCTCTTGGAGCTCTGCTTTAAGGCCATTGACGCCCCAAGTATCGAGCAGATTTACGCCAAACTCTTTTTGCATGGCGTTGTTGAGGGCCAGTACCTGCATGTTGCTCTCAATGCCGAAAATTTGCATCAACTCGCGGTTGACGCGGGCATATTCGAGCATTTGGGCTTGAGGCGGGGTGGCGGGTTGTGATGTGGCAAAATACTTGTTCACCAATTCGCGTTGGACTTGCCAGGCTAGATCGTCTGTGAAGGATTTGACAAGCATTAAATAACCTGTTTCGGTGATGAGAGTAATGGCTTCTGTAACCATCGGAGAAATATCCATAATTTTGCGTGTCCGAATTTCGGACGCGCTATTGAAATTAATCTTTCAACACAATATAGTGTGTTGCACACTATGGGTGACTATTATATAGTGTGATTCACACTTGTCAAGCATTTTTTGTAAAAAAAACAGAGAAAATAATATTATGGTTAAAAATCAAAAAATTAATAGAAATGATAAAACGTGGTTTAGAAAATTTTTGCAAGCAAATGGGATTACGACTGAAAAACAAATGGCAGAAATCTTTCCCAATACTCCTACAGGAACTTTGCATGGTTTGTGGATAGGTAGACATGCCGCAACCGGAGCCTATGCAGATGCCTTGCTCTGGTACGCCAAAGCCAAGCGCAAAAACTGGGAGTGGTTGGTTAATACTGATAACTGATAACTTAGATAATTGTAGGGTAAGCTCCCTGCTAAGGCAACTCCCAAATAATAATAT
>LUTY01002799.1 GCA_001640045.1 Candidatus Thiomargarita nelsonii
CCTTGGGTGTTTTTGCGGCTACGAACAAATACCTTGAACTCGTGAGCTAATTTTTCGACCTCAGGGGGAAGGTCTTGCAACAACTCCTCAAATAATTCTTCTTTAGTTCTTGGGGGATTTTTCATCATTTGTCTACTCTTTTATTTAAAATAATTTTTATTTATACCAGCCTTTTTATAATTATTCAATAGGTTATTTTATTAGAGTGTATTTTAAAAGTTAGCTATTCGTTATTTGAATCAGGAATGGTGAAGTGAGCGTTTATTTGTAATAGATTGTTTTTTATAGTATATAACGACTACCCTACCCGATTGGTATTTCACTTCATAATTAACTATTACTTCGTTACTTCGTTTCACCATTCATTATTCATAATTTTTTTTAAAACAAAAACTTAGCCTTAAGTTGGCGCGTATGGGCTGTCGCCCCCCAAACCCCCCACGCTCCAAGTGCAAAGGGCAAAAGGGCTAGAGGGCAAAGGGCTAACGAGTCCACGCCACGGACGACACCACCCGAAAGCCGAAGTTGACGTACCGCACGTCCGAGTTGTCCCTGCCGCGGTTGGCGGGCGACCCACGGTTTGTTGAACCACGAACCACCACGCAGCACTCGGTAGTTTTCATCACCTCCCCTCCAAACTTGACCATCAGTCGGTGCGCCTTTATAAGTACCATGCCAAGAATCAGCGCACCATTCCCATACATTCCCCGCAGTGTCATACAAACCAAACGGATTAGACGCAAACGAACCCACAGGGGCTGTATATTTCCAACGGTCTTTTCCTTTGGCTAAACCACTACAACAACTATCAGCACCATAATTAGCATACTCATGAGAGGCTGTATTACCCCACCAATATTTAGTGGTCGTCCCCGCACGAGCGGCGTATTCCCATTCTGCTTCGCTGGGCAGACGGTATTGTTTACCGGTTTGCTGACTCAACCACTCGGTATAAGCCACTGCATCATCCCAAGACACATTAATCACCGGACGATTGCCACGCCCCCAGCCCCTATCATTTGGCTTTTCTCTACCCGTCGCTTCAGCAAATTTGTCATATTCAGCAAACGTCACCTCATAACGCCCTATCGCAAAACGTTGCGTAATAGAGACGCGATGCACCGGTCTCTCATCTGAGTCACCACCGCCTTGAAACGAAGTAACGGTAACGTTCATATCGCCCATTTTGAAAGAACCGGCGGGTATCCAGACCATTTCCGGCCCTTCACTGCCATCTTTCAAACGTGAGCGGAAATATTTGCCAGTGCTGGTGGGAGCCGCAGGCACTGGACAACCATTTTCTTTCACCTTCACACCCGCAGAAGTCCCTAAACACTCATCCCGATAATCGGCGACTTTGTCCTGATCCCTATCTAAAGGACAACCGCGTTTATCCACCCCTTGCGCCTTTTCTGCCGACGTATTATCTGGGCATTTATCCTCACTATCTGCCACACCATCTCTATCTCTATCCACGCGCTTATGGGCAGGAACAGCTTGATAGGGAGAGGTTTGTCCACAGGGCGCCACAAAACAAAATTTTCTATCTAACTCCGAATAAAACCCGGGTGCTTGACGATTCTTGGTTGCCTTCTTCACCGCCACCCGCACATTGGTCAACATCTCAAGAATGGATAAACCCGGCTTAGGCAATTCTTGCTTGAGATACTTGACATAAGGACTATTACGTCCCCCGATACTATCTAAAGCCGTCTTGTTGGGACGAGTGGCATAAGCAATCAAAGTGCCGCTGGGCACCTCCATCATGGCTAAACCATTTCTATTTTTGATGCCTCGTTTGCTAAACAAAGAACGAGCGAAAGGATTATTACGGCAGGCATCCAAAATGACGATATTCAAATTATTTCGAGCATCAGCCATCGTGGCTAAAATATAATCGACGTTCATGGTTTTATGACGCAAATGTCCGACGGCACTGACAG
This sequence comes from Candidatus Thiomargarita nelsonii, assembly GCA_001640045.1. Classification (GTDB taxonomy): domain Bacteria; phylum Pseudomonadota; class Gammaproteobacteria; order Beggiatoales; family Beggiatoaceae; genus Thiomargarita; species Thiomargarita nelsonii_A. The sequence goes on from LUTY01002799.1 coordinate 1,944, forward strand.
AGCGCATGGCACCAATGGGAAATAGATAATTTTCCCCTTGATATTGCACCCCATGCCCGGCGAAATAAAACAAACCGGTGCCACCTTTCCTCAGTTTCTCACCAAATTCTTCAATCGCATTTTCCATCGCCTCCAGCGAAAGGTTTTTGAAGAGCATCACCTCAAATCCCACTTGTTTGAGAACCTTAGCCATATCGTCGGCATCATTGGGGGGATTGGGCAAAACCTCTTCTTTTTTAGAATAAGTCCCGTTACCAATGATTAAGGCTACCCGTTGATTGGGATGGCTTTGTTGATGTTCGAGCCAAATAACTTTGGCACGCGAATTGTTTTCCGGCAGTGGCTGAGCCGTTGGTTCATTGCAAGCCGATAGGGTTAATAATATTAGTAAAAGTAGTGTTTTATAGATCATGTTGTTTTGTCCTTGTTATTTAGGCGTCCTCGATTTAATTCAGACGTCCAAGATAAATCTTGGACTCCTAAAGTTTGGCGTTGTAAATAAATAATTAGGTTTAGGGACAACGCCGAAAATAATATACGCATTTTGAGATCAAAGCACTAGTGCATTCGAGCTGAAATATCCAGACCATCCAAACTTCGAAGTAAGCTCCCAAAAATCCTATTTTTTGAACTCGACTAGGATTTGTTCTCGTTCCCACGCGGGGCAAAGGAATGCATGCTTGGACGCTCCGCGTCCTGCTGAAAAAAAGTATGAACTTTTAGATTTTTATTCGTTGTCCTGCATTAGATGTACTCACCATCATTAACTAATCATTATAAAAGCAATTGACCATAAAATCCATCATTTTATCAGCCTGTTGCGTATCATAAAACGCAATCATCGATTGATTAAATTCAAGCTTTTTTTTGGCAGGCACATTAATCGCGTCAAAACCATTGCTGAGTAAAATTCCATTCATCATCAATCGAGATGTACGCTTGTTGCCATCATAAAAAAATTGATTAAGGCTACCAAATAAAAACATAGCGATTGCACGTTCTAACGGGTTAGCAATGCTATTAAGATATTCAATACCCTGATTGAAAATAGCATCAAGTTGATTGGCGAGTGGCGGCTTGTATAGCGTTCCCGCTATTGAAACTTCTCCTGATCTAAAAACGCCCCATTCCAAGGCTTCCTCAAAAGCGACTAAACTGTGCAATTGACAGTAAGTTGACTTATCCAGCGCAAATCTTTTTTTTTTCACCAGAGTGAGTAATTGCTTGATGCTTTTTGATTGATTTAAAACTTGTTGTTGATCTTCAAGCTTATGCCCACCAACCGTGATACCTTCTAATAGGGTTTGAACTTCTGGAAAGGTAAAAGGATTATCCTCAAGATAAACGGTATTGAAGATATATTCAGGGAATAGCTTTTGTAATCTAAAACAGGCACGTTCTAAGCCTTTCGGTGCCAACAATGGGACTTGATAATCCCAAGTGAAGCCTAGCTTTTGTTTGTTCATTTTTTTTTATTTATATTCTGCCAAAATTCGACGCAGAGCGTCCTGCTAAAGTGTGAAAAATCCTATTTTTTCTCGTTCCCACGCGGAGCGTGGGAATGCCTGCCCGGACGCTCCGCGTCCTGCAAAAAAAAAAAACGTCAAACTAAGAGTGATAGCTAGTATTTTAGCTAACCAATTTACAATATGATAAAATAATAAAATCATGAACACAGAAACTATAAAAACCCGTTTTGCGCCCAGCCCCACTGGCTTAATGCACTTAGGTAACGCTCGCACTGCATTATTCAATGCCCTATATGCCTATCATCACGGTGACATATTTTTACTACGCATTGAAGATACTGACTTAGAGCGTAGTCAAACCGCATTAGCCATACAATTAATGTAATATTTACAATGGTTAGACATCACTTGGCAAGAGGGAGCATATTATCAATCAAAACGCGGTGAGATTTATGTTAAATATTATGCACAATTAGAACAACAAGGCAAGGTTTACCCTTGTTTTTGTACGCCACAATATGCGTTTTCGCGTCCAGCGTGGACAATCGATTGACTTTAATGACTTAGTCAAAGGACAACAACACTTTGTCGGCGATGACATCGGCGATTTTATTATTCGCAGCGCTGACGGCACACCGGCTTTGTAATGCCGTGGATGATGCCTTAATGGGAGTGACACACGTTTTTCGCGGTGAAGATCATTTGACAAATCGCCAACTATTAATTTTACAAGCACTGGCTTTGCCTATGCCACAATATGGACACATATCTTGGGACATGATGGCGCACCGCTATCAAAACGCAATGGTAGCCAAAGCATCCAAGATTTGAGACAAAATGGCTGGTTAGCCGAGGGCGTGGTCAATTATCTAGCGCGACGCGACTAGGGCAAAAATTTATTTATGCCCCTACGGGCAGCCCTAACGGGAGAAACGCATGGGCCAGAAATGGCACAGATATTGCTTTTGATGGGGATAAAACGGGCACGGGAGCGGTTGTCGGCCTTAGTATAGTAAATAGGAGTCCAAGATTTATCTTGGACGTCCAAGATAAATCTTGGACTCCAAAATGTGTTCTCGTTCCCACGCGGAGCGTGGGAATGCATGCCTCGACGCTCCGCGTCGAGTGTCCGAGACTTTTAACACAAAAAAAACCACAAGGAACAACAATGAGTGTCAGAGCCGTTATAGCTGAAGTATTAGAACAGCGACACAAAAAAGTCCTCATGCTTGAAAAAGTCCATAATGGACTGGCTGAACTCGAAATGCAGCTAGATAGCCTACAACAAATGGTCGCCGAAGTGAAAGAAGACCCTGAAGATGTCCCACAAGACATTATCCAATTCAGTTCTAAAATGGCCACACCTATTAATACACTTCAAGAGGAAGTGGTACAATTAAATGCGTCCATTGTGAGCCTGACTAAACGCTTTAGCAAGGAAACTATCAATATTGGAGTTGCTGGAAAAGCGCGTCAGGGTAAAAGTACACTACTTCAGAAAATATCGGGCT
>LUTY01002789.1 GCA_001640045.1 Candidatus Thiomargarita nelsonii
GAAACCAAAAGGCAAGGATTTGCAATCCTGGTTGAACGAGTAACCAAGCATCTCCTAGTAAAGTGCCTGATGTGCGTGTTGTTATATCGCGCTTGTCGTGTTGCGACAGGGGGTCATTATAAACTCAATGGCGAGGATTGGAAAATAGGTTTGAAATATGCCGATCATGAATATGAATGGACATTCAAAAGTGGCTTCGTCAATCCAAAGTTTTCAAGTATTCCGCTATCTAACGTTTCAACTATTTTTTATGAAGAGATTATTAAAGATCAAAACATCATGGTGTTGAAACGGACGGAATCTTCTGTTTTGTTTAACAAGGAAGAAATTCCAAGATTCTTCAAAAAGACAGAAAGTGCCATTAATGTACTTTCAAACATACAAGCAGTGACAAGCATTTATGATGCGTTTAAAAGGGTTATATTTAGTGAAATTTTGCAAGAACAACATTTTCCTTATCTCCTCAATCCGACAGAGACTGATGAGGAACTGTCCCTCCCATTGGAACAATTTCAAGAGGAATCCAGACAATTGCCAACCGTTGTCAAAGCCTATCGGTTGCAACAGCGATATCCTGATGAATTTGAGAAGGTAAAGCAAGTATTTACTGATATTTTTTCGTCAGTTGAGGATATTCAGGTGAGTCTCACGAAAGAAGGGATTGGGGTTTATGAGTTTTATTTTATCCTCAAAGAAAAGACTTCTCATAAATGGATATATCAATGGGATATGTCAGCCGGCATGTTTCGTAGTTTGGTTTATTTATTTGAAATTTCTTTGGCACCAGCGGGTAGTGTGATGGTGATTGATGAATTGGAAAACGGTTTGGGAAATAATTGTATGCCGGGCTTAATAGATTTTATTTTAAAAAAGGCAGAGCACTTGCAAGTGATCCTAACCAGTCATCATCCTTATATTATCAATCATATTAAAGGGGGAAAAGTCTCTGTCATCAATGCCAGCGATATCCCCCATTTACAAACGGATTCAAGCATTGAAAATTTTATTCTGTTGAATCAGTTGCCTGAATACAAGGGGGGGATTTCGTGAGTTTTTTTGGAGTCCAAGATTTATCTTGGACGAGCCAAGATAAATCTTGGACTCCAAAATACCTGCTATGTATTTATATTTGCCAGACGTGGCAAGTCCCCTTTTAAGCCCATCGCATATTGCATGATGAGTTGTTTGAGTGGCACGGCGGTATTCGTTAGGCTCAATCCAAGATTACGTGCCCATTTTAGTGGATTTGAAGGCTTAGCAAATAAGTGCTTAAAACCATCCATGACTTTCAACATTATCAAATTTTCGCCTTTGCGCCAGCGTTCATAGCGGCGCAATTCTCGATAGCTTCCAAAATCTTGCCTTTTGGCATGGGCGTTTAGGACGATCTCACTTAAAGCGGCTGCATCTAGTAATCCTAAATTAAGTCCTTGTCCTGCTAAGGGTAGAACGGTATGGGCAGCGTCGCCTATTAGTGCGAGTCTTGGTTGTACATATTGAAGCGCGTGGCGGCTTTGTAAGGGAAATGTAGCACGTTGTCCACAATCTGTCACAGCGCCTAGTTTTAATGCAAAGGCTTTTTCAAGTGCTTGTTGAAATGCTTTTTTGTCTAAACTCATCAAGCGTTGAGCCAGCGGCGTGTCAATACTCCAGACAATCGAACAAGTTTGTGGCTCTGATAAGGGTAAAAAGGCTAATGGTCCTGTTGGTAAAAAACGTTGCCAAGCTGTTTGTTGATGAGGGTGGGCGGTTTGCACGGTGGCAACAATGGCTTGTTGTCCGTGATCGCGTAATTGGTAAGGAATTCCGGCATTGGTACGGATAGAGGAGTTTGCTCCTTCGGCACTGATTAAGAGCCGAGTTGTTAAACTTTGTCCATTATCTAAATGGACTTGCATCGCTGTTTCATCTTTGGTGAGATTGAAAGTTTGCACTTTAGTGGGGCGGTAATTGGTGAGTGTTTCAAATTCTGCGAGTCGGGCTGTTAAGGCTGCTTGTATCACAGTTTGTTCAACAATATGGCCTAAAGTGGCTTCATTTAGCATAGTACTATTAAAATGAATTTCGCCCGATCCGCCGGCATCCCAAACGTGCATTTCTCGAAATGGACTGATCCGTTGGGCGGCGATTTTGTCCCAGATACCTAAATTGGTAAAAATACGCTCAGAGGCACGGGTGAGGGCAAA
>LUTY01002790.1 GCA_001640045.1 Candidatus Thiomargarita nelsonii
CATCAAAACCAGACCTGGCAGGTTGAAAAGAAAACCTGCCAGGTCAAAGTCACAACACTGCTACGGGTTTTGATTTTGACCTGGCAGGTTTGGGTTTAACCTGCCAGGTCTGGTTTTGACTTTTTATTTACGGACAAGTCTAATAATTAAAAAATTGTTAAACGGAACAAATGTTTAATTTCATCATAACTCCACTTAGGAATAATAAAGTTAGCAACCTCATATTCTTCTAAGATTGGATTTAAAGTGAAATTATGATAAACACTTTTTTGCCCTTGTTGTGCCCTCACCATATAACCGTCTATATTCTTAATAGTGACTTCAAAACAATGCTGGTCTTCCAAATCAATACACATTGCCTTTTCTTTTAATTTGGGCCGCCATTTTTTGTATGTAGACAGAAGATATGGAAAAAAGTGTTTAATGATGAGTTGATGGTTTTTTTCAATTTTATTGTTAATACGCTCTATTTTTGCTTCTAATTTCAGATTGTCACGGTAAACTTTGACCGCATTCATCAGTTCTGGTTCAGTTGTCATATAATATCCTTCAAAGCGTTTAGTCAAATAGCCAGTGTTGCGTCAGGAATCTCTCTGAAAACCATTCCAAGTTTTTTACAAGTGTCCGGCATTTTTTGAATGCTAGTAATTCCTACCAGCAAGGACAAAACACATCACGTATTAATTATACCGATTTTTCGGCTAATTGCCAGTAGTTTTTCATTAATAGTGTTCCCTTTTTAATTAAATTTAAGCCCAAAATTCGGCTAATAATTAATCCCTGTCGTTAAAATATTCATTCCTGATTCGCTAAGTTATTTATGAGTACAGCGAATATCGATCTAAACGAATGGTATTTAATTGATAAAAATTCGTTTTTTTCCGTTGTACTGTGATTAAATAATTGTCTGAATCAGAATTGACAGAATTTTAGAATTTTCAGAATAAAAACCAAATAAGCCAAACCCTACAACCAGTAGTAGTGTAGGGTGGATACGCGGAGCGACATCCCAATGCCATATCGTGCCGGAAAATTGTAGGGTGGATTAGCTGCGTGTAATCCAGCATACGAATAACGGTGGATTACTACAATTATTATTGGCACATATACCGGTATTGGAATTTGCTTTATTTTTCTGTTATTATCTTTATTCATTTAAATGAGCATATTTCTTAAGTTGATTATCGTTCCTCTACGCTTGCTAAGGTATAATTCATGGAGTGGTGCAATATTCCTAATACATTGAGTGCATTCCGCATTATTGCAACGCCAGGTCTGCTTTATCTGGCTTGGCATGGATTTGCAAACGCATTTTTAGTGTTACTGGTACTGGCTTTTTTAAGTGATCTGCTAGACGGCTTGATCGCTAGATTGTTAAATCAATCTTCAGAACTGGGTGCCCAGCTCGACAGTTGGGGGGATGCAACGATTTATATCAGCCTACCTATATGCGCTTGGTGGCTGCGGCCTGACATTATCAGGCAGGAAATAGTATTTGTATGCATCGCCGTGCTCGGGCTTGTCCTGCCCGCCATGCTTGAATTTGTCAAGTTTGGTCGTCTGTCTTGTTATCATACATGGGCATCCAAAATATCAGCCGCTCTGATAAGTATTAGCATATTGCTGATCTTTGCCTTTTCTGTTACATGGTTGTTTCGCTGGGCTGCTATATTTCAAATTTTGGTCGCATTGGAAATAATCGCTATCACAATACTGCTGCCAACTTGGCAGTGTAATATCCAATCCGTTTGGCACGCAATCAATCTGATAAAACCAAAAAATATTCTTGATAGATAGTAATAATATGAATTTTATCTTATACCGTCGCTGGCGTTATTTTATTATAGGCCTTATTGTGCTTGGTTTGTTAAGTTGTAGTGGATTACCCTATTTGCTGGCGGGCAAATATCCTCCGACAATAATAATACCGTCAGCTATGGTGGAACCTGCCGATGTTGCCAAAAAAACACTCAAGGTAATGACCCTAAATATGGCTCATGGCAGAAAAGACGGTTTCAATCAATTATTGCAATCTGCGGACACTATCCGCGCTAACTTGAATGTTATTGCGTCTGTACTCAGACGGGTTAAGCCTGATATTGTTGCTTTGCAAGAGGTAGATGGTCCTTCTTTCTGGAGCGGAGGTTTTAGCCATTTGCATTATTTGACGGAGGCTACTGGACTGAAATATGCGGCGGTGCGTGGGCGG
>LUTY01002791.1 GCA_001640045.1 Candidatus Thiomargarita nelsonii
GCATAAAACGGGCATTTCACGGATTGTAGAAATGATATTTGGTATTTTCTACGTGCTGTTTGCCTTTTTAAATCAAGATCATCGTGAGTCATGTCATGCATACGCATGTCAACATTGCCAAAGTTTTGTCGAACAGCGTCGAAAAGCTCGCAAGTGGTTATCTGTGAAATGGATTTTAATGTCAATCATTGCTGGTTTCATCTGGTTGTTGGCTATGGTGTTTAGCTATGAAAATAAGTATTTTTCTGGTAACACTGTGCTTATAGTAAGTATTGTCTATGCCATTAGCTGGTTAATAAGCAGTTATTTATGGATAAAGCTGTTTGAAATCAATATCCGTCAGCAATATCAACTCGCAAAAATGAGTTTTGCGCCCGATTTAGTACTTGAGAATCTAAAAATTTTTCCAGTAGGATTTGCATGGAGTCGGCAACGGGGGCGGTTTCGGATGACAGCAAGCGTTCGTGATGTTGACTATCTGCAACAACTTATCGAGGCGAATCAAGCACAATGTGTTATTCATTATAGCCAAGCGCAATTACATAAACTAGAACAAACCCGTCCATCAATCAAATCAAATAAAAAGAAAAGTAATGTGAGCACCTTGTTCGTCAAGTCCAGAAATTAAGTAAGTCCAGAAATTAAGGAACGCGCATAAAATAACTTAGTCAACTTTAGGGCTTGCGCGTGGGATTGCCCCTACGACAAATCACGTTTGATTGTAGGGGCAATCCTTTATGGTTGCCCTAGCTGAGTAGTTACGTTTTGTGCTATTTTATCAAAATTTTGTACATATTTTCAATCTTAAAATGCAACAATCCTACCTAGAAATCGACGGCGCGATGGGGGAAGGCGGTGGGCAGGTTCTACGGACAGCCCTTGCCTTATCCATCTGCACCGGCAAAGCGTTTCGCATCAACCAAATTCGGGCGGGGCGCAAAAAGCCGGGACTACAACGCCAACACCTCACCGCTGTCCGTGCCGCCCGCGACATTTCCGGCGCACAGCTTGAAGGAGATGAAATTGGCTCTACCACATTGACTTTTGTACCCAATGGACTTTGGTCGGGAAATTATCATTTTGCCATCGGCACGGCTGGCAGCACGACATTAGTATTACAAACAGTATTATATCCGCTTTTGCTGGCAGAGGGAGAATCTCGTTTAAGCTTAACGGGCGGAACGCACAATATCCACGCGCCCCCTTATGATTTTTTAGTTCAAGTTTTTTTGCCCATTCTTAACCGTATGGGTCCACAAGTAACGGTAAGCCTTGATCGTTATGGATTTTACCCCACCGGCGGCGGACAATTGACAGTACATATCACGCCAACGCCTAAACTGAGCGGTATCAGTCTCATGGAACGTGGCAAAATAATAGCACATCAAGCGAGGGCACTGATAACGCGCATTCCTGAGCATGTGGCTCTACGAGAATTGGAACGTGTCGCCAAAAAGTTGAAGTGGTCAGAAGATTGTTTACATCATTGTCCACTATCACGCGATCAAGGGCAGGGCAATGTTTTATTGTTGGAAGTGCAAAGCGAGCATATAACGGAAATCTTCACCGGCTTTGCCCAGCGCGGAGTACGGGCAGAGGCGGTGGCAGATGGCGCAATCAAAATGGCTAAAAACTATCTCGCCGCTGAAGTGCCCGTAGGTGAATATTTAGCCGATCAATTATTGTTACCCTTGGCTTTAGCTGGCGAAGGCGAATTTATGACTCTCGCGCCCAGTCGCCATACTTTGACTAATATAGAAGTGATTCAGATGTTTCTTTCAGTACACATCACACAAACCCAATTGAGACGCGATGCGTGGAGGATAGGTGCTCGTCAAAATTAAGTTAAGGCAAACCTACGAGCTTGCCAAAATGGCGTAGGTTAATTTTTATTTTAGTTTACAAAGACCTGCGGGGTATTGGTCTCCCCGCTGCTCTGAAATTGAGGCGGCACGATTGACCCTACATGATAGAGATTAATATATGAAATCCCAAAATTCAAAACTCGAACAAGTCACCGCCGAGGAGTGGGCAACTTGCATTAAAGTTTTACAACTCGCTGGCGAAAATCCCGCTGCCGTGCCATATCTGGACACTTTAGCCAGACTTGGCACCAAACTATACAAATTCGCCCGCAAGCAGCGTCGCCGGTTGAACAAGCAGCACAGTCGTGACTCTGATCGTGCAGTACGTGAATCCTC
>LUTY01002792.1 GCA_001640045.1 Candidatus Thiomargarita nelsonii
TTGGGGATAGAACGAGATGTTGTTTTAGAACGTTTGCAAACTATTGAAGAAAAATATCAAAATTGTCATGTTGCCCCAGCAATGAAAGAAGTTCAAGCTGAAATGTCGCTGGCTGTTTATGAGGACAGAAAATATTTGTGGGAATATGATGATTTTTCTGATATAAAAGATTATTTCGCTTCACTTGTAGATGAATATATAGGGTAAAAATATGGCTAAGTACGCTGAACGACTTGTCGCAGAGACAAGGGAACAAAAACTGGAACCAAAAGTTGTGATTAAATTAACTCGGTACCAAGTAGAGCAAGTCAAGAAAATTACTAATGCTTTGGGATTAGCTTATGGTGTTACTATTAATTCTGCAATTAAATATGCTATTTATTATGCTAATAATATAGCATCTACACCAGTCAATCAACTGAAAGAATTTCCCACGACTCAAGGCAAAAGTACCGATTCAATTAAGTTAGAAATCACCCCTGAAACTTGGTTAAAATTAGAACAAGCTGGGATGGAAAAATATTGGTTGGAATGTGCTATTGCTGGAATTCAGTTATTTTATGAAAAATTGATGGATAACTCACAATCAGTCGTTACATAAGATATACCTAAACAATCTTTTGACAGCAATTTTGGCAATAGTTCAGAAAGCAGTGAATGAGGTACCAAAATTAGCTGAATTAAGGGGAATTCAATAGTGAATCATTTAGCCAGTAGAGCTTTAATTGAAGGAATTCTTAATGTGGATAACTCTACTAAAGCCGAATTAGGCCAAAAATGTGCAAGACATCTTGGGCTTAACCCAGGACCTTTAGGCGGAGATGGTGGAATTGATGGTGAAGGTATTTATAATGGGAAAAGAATTTATTTTCAATCAAAATTATTAAAAAAAGATATAAATGCTTCGTTTTCTGACTGTTTATATGGTATCATAACCCGCCATCAATCTGAAATTGTTATTATTTTGGCTGGAATTGGTTATTCTGATGGATTTAAAGCCAGATTACAAGAATTTCCTGACATTAAAAAATTTAAAATTCATCTGTTGACTCTGAGTGATTATTTCAATGAAACTGAAGAATTTAAAGCGGCAGTAAAAGATTTGCCACCGTTACAAGATTTGAGTTTTGAAGCGTAGCATGGGTTAAATAAAACAATCAGACGGAGTATATTTTGAAGTGATTTTGTTTGGTGTTGGATAATCTGCCCATTTTATTGCGCGGAATGTGATGTTGCTTTGTCAGGTGGGGGGAGATGGCTTTTGTTATGATGTGATCGTGCGCTTGAATTGTTGATGCTTGAGTGATTAAGGGCCGCGAGTATTAGTGATTAATTAAATTTTGTGATTGAATATAATTGTAAGCCTCTTTACGATATTCATGTCCCCATTTATGATTGGGGTATTTCTGAAGAAGTTTATCGTATGCTCTCAATGACGCTTTGTATTGTTTGCTATGAAACAATGAATACGCCAACCAAAATAACGCATGTTTGTTATGTGATTCAAGGCTTAAAACTTGTTGGTACAAATTAGCCGCTTTTATGTGAGCATCCACTCCTTGCCATCTCCCCTTGCGGATTTCATCAGCACGTTTATTTAGTTCATCAACTTCTGAATTGAAATAAACAGTAGAGGCGGTGGTAGTTAAACGTTCACTTGAACCATCTGGTAATACTATAAACCATATAAAAGCTGCAATCAAAATACCAATAGCATAGACGATTGCTGTTGTTACATCTTCTTTTTTCCCCAAAAAAGCTTTCAACTTTTCATATTTCTTGGGGTCACGTTTTCTACGTTTTCTCTTTAAATAGCTTTTCCCATACGTTTTTACATCAAATTCTTTACGTGTTTTGGGATTTAATAAAATCTCTTTAGCCTGTTCTATTTCAGCTATTTTTTCTATTACTATCTGTTTGAGACGTGCATCATCAGTATCTGTAGATACATCAAGTATTTTGTAATTTTTCCTTGCAAGCGCGGCTTTTATCCCGATGATTTTTAATTTTGCTTGCTTTTCAATATACTCCATACTATCAGATGGATACACGCCTATGATTTTGTAATAATTTGTTTCTTCCATATTTTTTTTCAAAAGCTAAATTGGCTGAAAACGAGCGTAGCATGGATTAAATGTAGGGTGCGTCCTACGCACCAGATTGTCTGTCGCGTATAATTGATTTACACTGACAAAAAAT
>LUTY01002793.1 GCA_001640045.1 Candidatus Thiomargarita nelsonii
CAAATAGTGACTTTTCCCTGCATCGGCGTTTAAGGCACTCATATGCAATAAACGTTTTATATTATTCGCTTTACAGGCGGAAATCACTTGTTGAGGGAATTCGACATGGGCTTTGCGAAAGCCAGCACCATCATGGCCGGTTTCATTGAGAATGCCAACCAAGTTAATCACGGCATCGCAACCAGCTAATTGCTGATTGAGTTGTTTTTGATCGTAAACATCTGTTTCGACCAGTTCCAAGGTGGGCAATACCAGCAATTCACGATGTTGTTCGCGCCGCCGCGTCAATACCCGTACTTCCCAGCCCATTTGAAACAAACGATTAGCAAGATGTTTTCCAACAAATCCAGTTCCGCCTAATAGACAAATTGAACGCATATTTTTTCTCCAGCAGGTTTGTTTTATTAATACATCCGTTCTTGGAAAATTTCCCATTCAAAATAATTGATTTTATGAATTAGCTGATTGATTTTTTTTATCTTTCTTTAAATGGCACAGATTGTTCTCCATGATGTCAGATTGACAGACACAGCTTACCAGAATTAATAATAGCTTACCAGAATTGATGATAAGATAAAATACACGCTTTAGCCTATCTTGAGATAACAATTTCATCGACAAATATCGACAGGTAGACAAAAAAAGCCTACATTTCAACATTGTGGACTAGGGAGAATCAGCCCTTTATCCCCTCGCCGGAGCTTAGGGTTACTTTTTTGATCAGTTTCGTCTTCGTTTTTTAACCAAAAACGAATCCGTTTGGTTGGATGCAACCATTCTTTGACTCGATCACCTACTTTCTCAACTAAACGGGAGAAGGAAAAATCAGAATCCGTTTTGCACTGGATGTTGTATGCACCGTTCGCATCGGCATTTAAAAGTGTCCCGTCGCTAGACTTGTACAAACCGCGTTTAACACGTTGCCCACTAAATGTACGTTTTTTCTTGGCACTATGGTTGTACCGCTTAGGCATCTTGTCACCATCCACAAAACTAGCTTTGCTCGTATAACTCTCATCTGTCACCACCAGTTCGATACCGTGTGACCCAAGTTTGTAGCCCAGTTTGTCTACAAATTGGCCTAGAGATAAATTCACAAAGTTTTGGTTGGTTCTTTTGCCCAAGTTGATTTGGTCCAGCGATTTAACAACATCGCCCACAACCACTTTAGATATGCCATGTTCAACGCAAGTTTTTACAACATAAGAGGTCGCTCTATGCATATAATCGTTTACTGCGGCATTACGCCAATTGGTTAAACTCTGTAGCTTACGCGACCATTTTTTCCCCCTTTGATCGAGTTTTGATTGCATTGAAGCCTTTCTCTTATTGTAATAAGCGTTTATTGATTTCAAACGCCTACCATCAATAATGAAAGGCTCAACAACGCCATTAGTGACGCAAGTAGCCAAATTGTTAAGTCCCAAGTCAATGGACATAACTTGATCATTTTGCGATACATGTTCAAAGTCATCAGGATTTTCTTCGTAGACAAAAACAGCATGAAAACTATTGTGTTTGGGGATAATTTCCACCTGCTTTAGATCGATATCCCACAGTTGTTTTGGGACTTTTATCTCTAAACCTTTTTCTAACACGACAACTTGCTCATATTGGACAAATTCTCCCATTGGGAATACTTTTCCGTTCTGTAAAGTCATTTCAGGGCCTTTTTCAACAATAAACCGGCCTTTGACTTGAAAAGCTTGAAAATCGTAAATTAGGTTATCATGCTTCTCTTGTTTATACTTGGGCGGCCTGGGCTTTCCCTTGTATTTGCTAGGATTTTTTTGGAAATCCTGATGACAACTAAAAAAGGACTTGAAGTTTTTATCAAGTCGCCGTAAAGTTTGCTGAGCAACTTTTGCTTTCAACAAGCGATAGTTGATCTCACCCTCAAGATTGGTAACTTGCCTCATTACCTTGTCCATTTGGGGGTAAGAGGCATACTGCCCGGTTGCCTCAAAAGTCTCTCGTAGTGTCCATAATGTCTGGTTGTAGAGGTTTTTAGCATAATGGGTTAGGTCTTTTAGTCGCTCAAACGAAGTAACGGAGCGGAGCGACGTTCAATTGGGGCTTTTTCAAACCCCTAATTTTGATTTTCAATGCTCTCACACGCTACCTCGATACTGCATTTTATGCCGCGACAGCCAAGCCTTCTAAAATATGCGCCCTTTCTCTCGCCTTACGCAATTCAAA
>LUTY01002794.1 GCA_001640045.1 Candidatus Thiomargarita nelsonii
TAAAAATGGAAAAATCTTTCCAAGTGGCTTTTTGCCTAATGTCAAGAGCCTGAGTGGGATTATTGATTAAACTTCTCAGAAAATTTTCTTGAGCTTTTGTCAAGTTTTCAGAGGAAGTTAATTCCTTAAATCTATCGATATCATGCTCCTCTTGTGTAGTTAAATGGGATTTTAGGGCGATTGATAACGATTTTAAATTATCAAGTCCTTCATATTGGCTGGAGATATAGGCAAAAGTTTTTTTGAATGGTTTGAATTCATCAAGATATTTTTGAACCCATTTTTCATCATCTTTTGGCAAACTAGCGAGTCCAGCACCCAAGAAAAAATTGGAATCATCGAAGTTGGCACTATTCACGGCATAGTTAAATAAAGTCCCAGAAACTTCAGTGAAAATATTAGAAGTAGGATGTCCAGTTACAAGTGTATGTTCGTTATTTTCCCTCCATACGGTCAGATGAGAAGCGTAAATTGATTCATCGGGAGCCAAAAGCCTTTCAACAAAAGTACTGCCATTTTTATTAAAGAAATAAGGCATATTGCTGTTTACCAAGATGCGCTGTGAGAGTAATTTATCGGCTCCGTAATGGATAATAATTTCTTTATTATTCCCAACATTGTTGGGAAGTATCTCAAAACGAAACGTCATTTTGTTATCAGTTACAATTTTTTTTTCCGAAGAGAGTACGGAAATTAAATCTGGCTCCATTTCTAAAGAGACGCTAATTTCATCCGGATTTTTTTCTGTATGTTCTAAGTCAATCTCTAGTGTAGAGACTTCTCCCAGGGTAACAGTTAAAGGCGAGTTTGGAGCAATCCGGCTAATTTGAGGAGGGAGTCGAGGAATATTAATGGTAATAGCTTTTGTTAGTGCATGGGTTCCATCTGAATAGTGAAGAATGATTGGTTCATTATTAGCAACTATTTTAGGTAGGATTTCAAAGAGGAACTGGTGATGACCATTTTTTGATTTTTTAGTGTGAGACTGGAGAGTAAAGAAATTATTATTTTCCAAGCTGACATGAAGCTCATTTATGTTTTGTTCTTTATCAATTAATATGACTTCCAAGGTGGTAGGTTGCTCGATAACAAGCGGTTTATTCCAAGAAATTGTCTGAATTTCTGGTGGTTCGTTGGGCAATAACCATTCGTAGCCGACGGTAAAAAGACCGAACCCAAGGAATAGGAGAAAAAATATCGTTTTAGAGATAGGCTTTCTTTTTTGGGACAGAGCAGAAAATAATTTATGCATTTTGTGGTTCATTGATGAACTCCTCGGCAAGGTAATTTATCTGAGCGTTGAAATCGCACCGTTTGTTATGAGAAAACATCAATCCAAGCTACGAGCTAATTTTGCTTGTTGTGGTGGGTTTCACTGCGCGAAACCCACCCTACGCTCGCTACGCACCTTTTTGTTGGTATAGATCAATTATACGTGACAAGATGGTGCGTAGGACGCACCCTACATTTAACCCAGGCTACGCTCGCTAAAGCTTTGGACTCCAGTACCAGACAAAACAACATTGACAATGTACTAGCCATGCACTTTTAATCACACCTCTCCCTGGCGAGCAACTTGACAACTAATAGCCACAGGTGTATTCGTATGCGATTGTTGACCCTGTTGGCCTAAACAATCTAAACCCCAAAAGAACCTTATTTCCGCAATCAACATGGTGGCGATCAAGAAAAATTAGATTCCCATTGCCATCATCATTCGTACCCGTTCTTTTTGTCGTAATTTGACCCATTGACCTAGAGCCACAGGTGTATTTGTATGCGATTGTTGACCCTGTTGGCCTAAACAATCTAAACCCTAAAAGAGCCTTATTTCCGCAATTAACATGGTGGCGATCAAGAAAAATTATATTTCCATTGCCATCATTATTCGTACCCGTTCTTTTTGTCGTAATTTGACCCATCGACCTAGAGCCACAGGAATATTGATACGCAATTCTGCCTCTCGAACGTCTGAATAATCGAAACTTAACAAGGCCTTTGTTTCCACAATCAACATGATGGCGATCGAGATAAATTAGATTCCCTCTCCCGTCATCATTTAATGGCGTTGTATGTTCATAACCTGGAGCCCTATTGTCCCAGTCGGGCGCCCTAACAAAGTCAGTAGCCGCTTCTACAAACGGTAGAAAAAAGAAATTTGGCAAAATTGATGCCACCGATATTATTAAAAAAGTATT
>LUTY01002795.1 GCA_001640045.1 Candidatus Thiomargarita nelsonii
CCAATGTTATAGCCGTCGGGGGCGTATTGTTGGGTCAATTCTATCTTAAGCGTGCGATGATTAGATGGTGTGCGTTTAGCAATCAATTTGCCATTAGTGTCCCATCTTCTTAGTGTCTTCACTGAGACACCTACTTTTTTTTGCAAATTCGTGTGGTCGGTATTTATTACCTCCCGCCGCCATCTCTCCCTTTTCTTGAAGCTTTTTAATGAGTTTTTTTGCATTTTGGCCCTTGATGCCGATTTCACTACAAACTTGTTTAGCATTGAAGGGATTGGCGAGATGCGCTATCAGCAATTGTGTGAGGATTTTTCGAGTCTCTTGCCGAACAAGAATTTGAGTGCCATTGAAAACCGTGTGCTGCATGTATAGTTGATCAAAAACAAAAAATTGGCCGCGATCGGCGAGTGCCAAGTTTAATAATTTGACAAAACCTTTGGTTACTTCGCGTGGATCAGGAATGCAACAGCGAGCGATATCTAATATTTGTGCCCATGCTTCAAATATTGCTCTTTGAAATAAGGCATATTGGAGCATCGGTGAGACTTGTTCATCTTTTGCCTTTTTGACTTTTGACTCAAAATTGCGGAAAACTAAACGCGCACTTTCAAACGATTTTCCTTCACCAATTGGCATATAATCGAGAATTTGATTGATAACCTGTCGTGCATCTAGGGCATCTTGCTGATCGCTATCAGCGAGTTTTTTTATATTATTCAATTCGTTGCATAAAATTTCAAAAGCCAGGTTAAATTCATGCGTATTAAAAAAGATAAGCTCAATACAGGGAATGAGGTATTTTTTGATCTGCGCTTCAAGGATATTTTTCTGGCTCAGGGAAAATTTATTCCATTTGACGATAGGATAATCAATTGCCATTTCTTCTTCATCCCCGTTAGGATAAAGCTGAGTTTTCACATCATCTAACTTTAAAATGTATTTAAGCAGCAGCTTTCGGTTTCCGATACTGTTATCTAAGGCTAAGTCGATAATCCCGATACTGGTAATAGAATAAGCGCGAGTGATTTTGGTTGACTCGCTTTTGGTTTTGGTATTCCACTCGATAACGGCTAATCCTTCGGATCCATGATGATTGAGTATATGATCACAGAATTTGCGGCACACAATACTACCAATGGTGTCATCGGAAAGTAGGATATTGAAGTGTCCACCGACTTGTTTGGCGGTATTGTTGACATCTACGAAAAGGTGGCGAAAAACTTCTGGGACAGTGGGGACTCGATAGGGCGCATATTCTCTATTTTTTTGGACGGTCGCATTTGGGGCAAATAGGATGCAAACGGGTACGCCAATATTTTCAACTAATTGGGGATGTTTTTCATAAACTTGCTTGAGCGTAAAAAGTCGGTGTTGCCCGTCAATGATAACGAGTTTGGCACTGTATTGATTACTTTTTGTGAGACGGATTTCAAGTTTGACAGGTTCACATTGTACACCGACTGTTTGCTCATCTTCCCCTGTCAACTGGAGCCGATAGGCATGTGGATTGCTACTCGGAAAATAGGTGAGTTTAAATAATCCTGCCCATTCTCTGATAATGTGTTCTTTGTTTTCTGTGCTCTCACATTTTTCGTCAGTATAATAGGCTTCCATTGCTTTGCCTTTGGTGGGCACAATGGCAGCGAGTAGGGGGGGAAAAAAGACTGATCGTGATCGGATTTCGGCGAGCGTCAATTTTTCTGATCTGGGGTTTAAATAGGGCTCCATTTCAAGGCGCACTCGTTCTTCGTCAATGTCGCGTTGCATCAAAAGTTCAAAGTCGATTTTATCGGGGCGGATATCTCTGGCAAAGGTGAGTTCAAACAATTCTGCCGATGAGAAAGTGGTCATTATATATTCAATGGGAAAGGATTCGCCGCTATAAAATCGGCCAAAGCTACCAATGCGCTCGAAATTGTAAATCTGTTCTTCGCCAAAGCTTTCCAATGACATAAAAATTTCCTTTTTTTTTAGTTATCAATTATCAGTTATCAGTTATCATGATAACCAATAGACAGCCTTCTCAGGAAATATCCACCGCACGCCGCCACGAGGATCGGTACAATCGCCAGTATAACGGGGTATCAAATGAATATGTAAGTGCATCACTGTTTGCCCTGCCGCCAAGCCGTCATTAATCCCAATGTTATAGCCGTCGGGGGCGTATTGTTGGGTCAATTCTATCTTAAGCGTGCG
>LUTY01002796.1 GCA_001640045.1 Candidatus Thiomargarita nelsonii
GAGGAGCCGGATGAGCTGGAAACTCTCATGGGAGGTGAAGAAGACTGGCTTTATAGCTTTGTTAAGAAAATAGTCACCGAAGCGGCAGTCATACCGATTCCTTGAATTGCCAATGAGAACACCTTAGCATCATGGGGTGTGATATCTAAAATTTTTGTAAAAACAGGAAAAGCAACAGCACCTCCTCCCATAGCTGTTCCACCGGCAATCATAGACCCAAATATCATAGTCAAACTGACTTCAAAATTGTCAACTATATAGGAGAACGCCCTATTTGGACCGATGAGAATTAGCCATGTTGTCCACCAGTACTATTGGTATAACCACAAACAAATTTCCGCTGACGCTTTGGTATTTAGTTTTAGCTGTCCCCATAAATGTCCACTGTTTTTTTTAAAATCGATTTAAAGCCTTGAATGCGTTTTTTTTTTAAGCGGTTCATGTTTTTTCTCCGGTTTTTTCTTTCAAATCTTGCTCAAATTTTGCCGCTTGTGGGCAAATGCGTTTGACTTCTTCCCAATTGTCTAGCACGACGGGTATCAATTATTGATAATCTCGTTTAGTTTTCTTAGGTTTGCCCTCTTTTGTTCTTAACAAACGACGGGGTTTTTTATAGCGCTGGTTGCTGATAATCATATCTGGCTTTTGGACACATTCTAGTGGTTTGTCAGGCGGGGCATGATAAGTCGTTTGAGTGTCATGTGCGGCCAGTATCCAAGCTTCTGTATTATCGGCAGGAATACATAACACTAATTTGTCTTCTGTGACTGAATGGCCTAGCCAATTCATAACTTGTTGCGCCAGTGCCTCGCAAGTGTCTTGGGCTGGGGGACATGGCATTGCACAGTTAATTTCATTTTCACGCGCTACATCGGCATCAATATGAATAATCAACATGTCTAACGGTTCAAAATGAGCTTTTAGTTTTTGAGAATCTTTGGCAAGCGTTTGACACCAAGCACGTACACCATGCCATCCACCACCATATTCACCAAATGCGCCAGTTTTAGACGGTTTGGGTTGTATTTCAATATAATGATGTTTACCTCGAAGCAGCATATCAATCAATGCTCCCAGCAACAGGCTGTCCGTGGGTCCTTCTGCAACGAGGCCAATAGTCAACCTCTTCATAATCGCGACACACCTCCTAAAAGCCCCATAACCCATAAATCAGATAGCGTCATACCCTGTTTGCCTTTTTCCAATAATTCTTCCGTGACTGTAACACGGTTTATCGTGGTGTAGCCCGTACTATCACGGTCTATCGCAAATAAACGAACTCTATCATCGAGGATATCAATACCATCCAAAACTAAAGGATTATGCGTCGTCAAAAAGGCTATTGGTTGACGGGGATTACCGAAGATAGCCTGACAGAATGAGTTAGCGAGAGCGCGTGCTAAACGTGGGTTTAAGGCTTGGTCAAAATTCTCTATAGCAAAAATGCGCGGCGCATCAGGGTGCATGGCTAAGGTCAATAGGAAAAAAACATAAAGACTGCCCTCGCTGGTATCATAAGCCGTAAACCGATTATTATCTTTTCGCATCAAGAAGTCTGTAAAGCGAAGCACTTTTTGTAATCGGGAGACATGAGGTGAGAGGATTTCAGCAGTTGGTGGCACCACTGCGATACTGTCTATCCAATCTAGCAAGTCCAGTACCTCATCCAAATCCAAATGACCATAAGTTTCATTCTCGACATCTATGAGAGGCTGCATAGCCTCCGCGAGTCTATTACCAGAAAGTCCAAGTGGAAAGCGGGTAGAAGATGTCCTCGTATCGGTGACAACATCACAGAGCATGGGTGTGGACGGTGCATAAATCGCATAAGATTTCAAATGTCTTAAAAAATCTAAAAACAAATTTCCGCCGCTGTTTTCGGTTTGTGAAACCGCAAGAGAAAAGCTTGTATTAGCCCCTTCAAAAGTTTTATCAGTCTCATCGACTCGCTGTTTAATCCCACCTGATCCATAAATGTCAACTTTTTGGTTTTTATGTTGTAAAATCAATTTTTTATTAAGATTCAAGCTTTCTTTTTGATAAATCCAAGCCAGTTCTGGATTCTCGTTAGGATTTTCTAATTCTACTGAGTAATGCCACATTTCATCAGTATTGCCATACTGCATAGATAAACCAATCTGCTCGGCATTGATGTCTTTAAAAGAGGATTTATACAATTGTGGAATGCCTAAAC
>LUTY01002797.1 GCA_001640045.1 Candidatus Thiomargarita nelsonii
CGTCGAAAATCCATAAAACTTGATAGATTTTAAGGCTTAATGACCACGGATAATATTTACCAACTTATTAATTTTTAATACTATTTTTAATATTACCCCCCGATTTTTTTTGTCAAGTTAAAAAAACTAGAACATCGAGTTTATATCCTTCACTGGAGATATAATTTTCTTTTCCTCTCAATCCTTTCAGATGAAGTTGTGTGTATTTGGCATAATCTCTTGGAGTTAGACTCAAATTTCCAGCAGGCGTAAGCGAGTAAGGCAGTTTATACTCGTGCTCAGGTGGGAACACCTCGAAAATAGTCATCAAGTGTGGCTGGTTTGTTTTTATCTATTACTCTTGTGCCTTGTATCTCTTGGAGCAATATCTTGTCTGAATTCATCACGGTTACAGCAATAGCTGGAATTTGGTAATTATTCCTAACTTCTTTTATTATTTGAGACAAATGCTCCTGGGTTACATGTGCATCATGAGCGAACGCTAAATTCTGATAGCCCATAAGTATACCTACGATTAGAATGCTCCTTAGCAAAAACCACATATCCTCTCCCACTATTAAAAACATCAACGGGATCGTTCTTAATGCATAACGTCAAAATCAGCCGCGCCGCCACTGAACTTGAACTGCTAAGTGTCTCGGCATCGGCTGGATTTTTTTCATGTTTCTCTCTTCTGTTTGGAATCCAACATCCTTTTTTTCAGCTTCGCATTTTTTTCAGCTACAGATTGATCATCCTTGTACTAAGGTGGAATATCGTCATAATCCGGTATACCATCATCAATCAAGTACCTGGCATTTGGATTTTTTGGGTACCCCATTGGTATGGCACCTGAACAAATAATAAGTATACCTGAATCATTCGCCTTTAATGCACGTTTTGAGGCGGGAGAAACTCTGACAATATCTCCTTTCTTGATATCTATGATTTCTTTATCAATCAGGATAACACCATTGCCTTCAATAACTATATATACTTCTTCCTGTTGTCTATGTTTATGAGTAAATGTATAGCCTTCATTTGCAGGAATCCTAATCAACCCTAAAGCGACTGCCTGTAAGTCTAATTGCTTTCTCGGATTGGTAAGCCAAGGTAAATTTTCAAAATCAAAATGATATTTTGTATAGCTATTACTCATATTTTTTACGGATTTTTTTTTCGCCTAATTATAGTATTCTAGAAAAATCCGTTGCTCCTAAACCTCAGAGGTTTGGCAAACCTCTGAGGTTTTTGGCCAAAATATTTATCTGGAATACTATATATTATTATCAGACAAATTGGCGCTGATATTCCACAGTATTCACCGCAAAATCAGGCAAGTTTGCCCTGATAATAATATCCGGAACTTTTGCCCTGAGATTATTATGATATTGAGCGGAAAATCAGGCAAGTTTGCCTGCTATCCAAATTATCAGGTCAATTTGACTTAATAAATTGATATTATCCGCTAAATCATGCAGATTTTGGTAAAAATATTAGGAATTTTTTAAGTATAGCTTTGATTACGTTACGGACGGGGTTGCAACCCCCTGCACTGTTTTTTTTATAAGATCAATAATTTGTCCTTAACTTAATGGCATTGATATAGCGACCGCCATTGCCGTGTGCCAGGGAAATATGGGTTTATTGTCCTTTAAAACCAAATTCAATCACCTGACCAAAACTGATACCCGCATCATTTACCGGAATTTGTGCGGGTATAATAACTATAAATCCCGCTTGCTCTAGCATAGCTACTGCGGTTTCAGTCAATACACGATTTTGAAACACCCCACCAGATAAAGCGACTTGATTCACACTTTCCTGTTCTCTTATACACTTAGCTTGTTCAACAATGAGCTTAGCCATGCTAGTATGCATCAGGGATGCGCGAGCAGACTGCGTATAACCGCTATCCAATAAACGCTGAACAAGCGGAGCCCAGTCCGCTATCCACAAACCCTGGCTGTTGCGTGTCAATGGCAGATCGACCATCTCGCCAGCTTCTTTGCAACAAGCTTCCAAATACATTGGCCCCTGTCCCTCGAAACTCGCCTGGCTGCATACGCCAATTAATGCCGCCGCCGCATCAAACAGACGGCCCACGGAGGTCGTCATTGGGGCATTAATCTGTTGTTGCCAGGCGGCGTGGATTATCGTTTAACTAATCAGTTTGTCATGTTTCGTTGTTTCGGGAAATCCGCTTCGCTC
>LUTY01002798.1 GCA_001640045.1 Candidatus Thiomargarita nelsonii
CTGCAACAGAAATGATGCATCGTTCCCAATGAAGGAACGAGAAAAGAGTTACCTAGCGTCCGGTTCATTACGCAAGTCATCAGCCGCTTTAAAAAAAATCGGGCGTAATTCCTTTTGCAAGTCTTTATCGACTTTTACATCTTCCATTGCTTTATACATGCAATGCAACCATTGATCGCGTTCTTTAATTCCAATGGCAACCAAGAGATGTAGCTGACGGAGATTAGGGTTCCCGTATTTTTCAGCATATAATGGCGGTCCGCCTAACCAACCAGATAAAAATTCAAACAGGAATTGACGCGCCTGGCTTAAATCTTTTCTATGCCAATCGCGGATGTCTTTGACTTCCGGTAGGGTATCCATCAAATCATAAAAGTGATTAACTAATGCCCGTACCGCTTCTTCACCACCGAGACGTTCATAGTGTGTCATCATAGAAATTATTTTCCTTTAATAAATTAAAAAATAGAACTTACGCCTTGACAACAAATATTCTGATCCCAGGGCAATCGCCTGAAACAGGGTAATAGAACAATGGGTTGTCTGCGTAGTGTAAAAAAATAACAGGAGTCCAAACTTTAGTTTGGACATCTGAATTAAATCAAGGACACCTATTTTATCGCCCGTGTTCGCCACAATAGGACAGTCATAATAATCGCAGAAGCGAGGCACCAAGCGCAGGTAGCTCCGATAACAAAAGGTTCTAGGAATGTGAGGTAAATGGAAAACAAGGTGCCAGATAGGGCCAATATAAACAGGGATAAACTCGCTAAATGTGTTAGCTTTCCTGAGCTATAATGACCAATGCTCCATGCTAACAGAATGGCGAGATAAGCGATAACGCCCAGCACTGCAATGGGAAGTATGCCGAATAAGTAGGCGTATTCACTTTGTTGTACCGTGTTGCAGTCACCGACGGGGCCACAGATAGCAGCATTTCCAGTCATTTCTATGTAAAGCATATAACTGGACACCGCGAGGCCCAATAAGCTCAATATTGGTACAATCCATTCTTGTTGCATGGGGCGCGGATTCTTGATATTTTGGCCCAAGCGCATCAGAATACGCAACACGACTATCAACATACCGATAAGCACGATGATGGCCGTCCCGTTACCGATAGGATCACGCTCCAGTTTTTGTGATAGGCTGAGCGAATAATTCGGTTGAAATCCGTCAGATGATTGCATCGTTCTACCTTCTGATACCGCTTTAAGCTGTTCCAGCCCTGGTATCGGTGGCCAGTCTATTCCCCCTTGTGCTAAGAATTTGTCAATCAATTCTGGAAACTGCGTTGGTATTTCATCAGCCAGTCTATTCCCCCTTGTGCTAAGAATTTGTCAATCAATTCTGGAAACTGCGTTGGTATTTCATCAGAGCCTACCAATACTTGGTTGCCAACAATCAAGGTCGGTACACCGAAACGCTCTTTAGGTATCTGAAATTGCTTAATGGCGGCCTTATAGAGGGCATTTCCATCCTCTTGTTGGACGTTTATAACAACGATGTGTAATTGTTGTCCGTATTTTTTTATGAGCGGAGGAATGTCCTCGGAAATGACTTTGTGGCAATGAGGACAGGTTGGCGAATAAAAGAGTAGCGCATGTACAATAGGTATTTCTGCCTTGACAGAAATGCCTTGCAACAGGCTAATGAGTATTGGCAAAATTAATTGGATACGCTGGTATCGGTTTTGTTTTTTGGAAATTGGAGTATTTAACATATTGAGTTTAAAAGTTATTGTGATGTTTAACTACAGGGATTATTTATTAACAGGGATAAGTCAAAATCTTATTAGACAAATCACTGCTAATAAAAATTGGCTTTCGTGCCTGTTTTGACTTATCCCTGTTAATATCTAATCCCTGTAGTTAAGGTTTTGACTTATTCCTGTTAATATCTAATCCCTGTAGTTAATTAATCAAGATTTCCAGCAGTCATCTGTTTTGGAGAAACATTATGGAGTTTCGTCCAACCACTGTTGTGTATCCACACACCATAGAGACTGCCAAAGTTTATAATAACTTCATCCAGCCCGTTGCTATCCATATCAGCCGTTATCATTTCTACTGGACTGATGCTGTGGAGTTGTCTCCAGCTACTATTGTTTTCGTAAATCCAAATGCCATAAGGATTACCAAAGTCTATGATAACTTCGTCTTCGCCATTTCCATCCATATCGCCTG
>LUTY01002809.1 GCA_001640045.1 Candidatus Thiomargarita nelsonii
CATAAAATAGAATTGTCCGATTCTGTGGGAGAAAGCGGCTGTCCAGTTTTTCATTACGCTACTAAACGTATCATTGGGCTTGCATTGGGAAAAGGGCAAGCGATAGGTTTTACGCCATTGTTTGCGATTTGGGATGAATTGGGAGAAATGAGTGATGATGTTGCTAAGACTTGGGGTAAGCGTTTAAGGCAGTTGCTGCCAAAAACCAATAACGACTCAAGGGCTCTTCAAGGGCAAACCGTCATGCAACAGACACTAAATCAAAATGGAGCTAATATTAGCGGCAATCAAGTTAACATTGTTGGCGATGTTAGTGAGTTCAATATGAGCACAAATTCTAAATAAAGATTTAAATTAGTTTTCATTGGGATAAATATTAATTATGAGCGACACTGAAGAAATCACAGGCCAAAGAAATCCTGCTGATACAGGGGAGACGACTGAGTCTGGAAAAAATAAGGCTCAGGAAAGTGGTGAAAATCAAACCATAAATCCAGAAAATCCGACTGAAGTAGAAAACACTTTGGATCCTGTAGAAGCGGAACCCCCTGTTGAAACGGAGGAGACTACTGAGCTAGGAGAAGATCATACTCAGGAAAGTGGTGGTGAGGCTTTGGGAGCAACAAATACACGTCTTAACCAAGAAATTACACAAAATGGGGCAACAATAAATGGACCACAGGCTAATGTTACAGGGAATATTGATAAACTTCAGTTCTTGTTTGGACCAGACAAAGAAGCGGATTTTAAAGATCCAACAACTCCTTTTCCAGCAAAGCCTTCTGAGTTACCTGATTTTGAGTTGCAAGGTGAACTAGAAAAACATTACAACAAACTGCAACAAGAGCGCATTATTTTAATCAATTGTCTCGATGAAAATATTTCACTTGCCGCTTCATACGCAATAGCTGAGAGGCTAGAGTCTTATGAAAAACGAATGCTGTCTTTTTCAGGCGAAAATCGGCAAAAAACTGATCTGCATGTGGGTATATTTGCCAATGAAAAAATGAAAAAAAGCGGAGAAAAGCTCACGGTATTTGTCAATTTAAGCTCATATTCACAAAGTTTCTTTGATTCAATGTTTATCAAAGATCGTCTTGAAGTTGAGGGAATAAAACAAACCTTCTGCAAAAACAATATCATGTTGGTTTGTATTGTCAATTCGGATTTGATCCGAGACACATTAAAGACTCAACAAGCAAGCTTTCGTTTTCATCATTGGAATATTTGGTTTTTACCACATTTATTGAGAAATTATTTTTCTGAGCCAGAAGCAAACTATTTTGAGAAAAAAGTTTTGGAACAAAAACAATATGGTTTGTGGGGTAAAAATCTTGATGATGGTGATTTTTACAAATTAATTCAACGCTATCTCCGAAATGATGTCGAACAATTCAAAGAAGAAGTTGAAAAGCGAACTAAATATTGTGAAGGCAATAATGTAGATGATTTTTTAAATTCTTTACAAACCGTAAAACTAGATAATCTGTTTGAGGGTGATGATCCTCTTAAAAAGACAGTATTATACATGGTTACCTTTTTTCCTGATTTAAGTCCCCACGATTTTGAGCAGATGGTGTTGTTGCTCCTAGCGGATCAGAAAACGACTGTTTATCAAGATTCGCGTAAAGAAAATCAAAACGGGGTGGAAAAAACTGTAGCAACACCGGTAGAAAAAAACCTGACTGAAATATGGGAAAAAAATCATCGTCAGATATTGAAAGATTGTCATGTCAAAATGGTTCGTTCTGAAAATGATTCATTAATAGTAGATTTTTCAGAGCCATATTTAAGAGGAGAACTTAAAAGATATTTTAAACAAGAGGATTTTCTCTATCTTCAACGACAATTTGAAAATCTTAGAGATGCCGGTTTACTTTTTAATTTTGATATTTCTGATAAAGTCATTGAAAATTTAATTACTTTGTCGGCAGAAATGGCCGTTTCTGATCCTAACTATTACGGGGGAGAGCGCCTTGTTAATATTGTAGTTGGACTAAAACAACAATTGACGAGTCAGAGGAAAACCGAAATTGTTATTCGGCTTTCAAAATTCATTCGGGAAATGTTGAATTATCCTCAGCTCAAGGAAATGATTAAGGAATTCCTAGAAAAGCTGATGCAAGCACAACATCATGATCTGATTTTAGTTATTATTTTAGGCGTGACTCAACGTTTACAGTTTGCGTCACAGTTTGACGCACTTTACTGGATCAAGCGTTTGTTGGATCAAGGACAAACAGAAATCAAGGACCAAGCTTACGACATGTTGTTTCAACATGCTAAACAAAGCGGTTCACGGATTTATGAATTGCTGGAAATGATAAAAGCATGGTTACCTGATCTCGATAGAAACGTTGAAAAGTATTCTTTTGCAAATCGTTATATGTTACTTTTTTTTATAGCGTATTGTGGATACACATTTTCAAAATTCGATGAAAATAAATATGGTCAATGGCCATCTAAATATCCGCTTTTTGCGACAATTCAGGAAAATGATGAGGATTCCGTCAATAAACTGAAACTGCTAGTTTATTGGATATTTCATCCTGGTATACAATCATTTTTGGATAACAGTTTGAGAGACAAAGGCATTTCTGGTATTCAGATTAATGCGAATGCTTTGAGGGCTGATTTTCTTGACGCTTGGTTCGCCATTTTGTTAGGGTTCAAACAAGAGGCAGCTCATCCTGAAGCCTTGGTAATATCGGATATGCTACTTCAGCAAATTCATGATGTTATCTCAAATAATTACGATGCTAAAAATGGCCAAAAAATTAAAAAGGCCATTCTCGAATTTTGGAAATTGAAACAAGATATCTATTTGGATAGAGCAACAAAGCTGAAAGAGCGTAGTCAAAAAATAAATTCAAATTAAGGCGTAAAAATTTGTTCACTCTGAAGAAAAGATTTAAAAAGCTTGTTTGACTATTTGAGTCTGGATGATAAATATTTATCATGTTTAAAAATGTTATTAATTTTTTTAAAAAACTGTGGAAACCCACTAGCAATGAGCGTACTTTACAATCGCCTATTGCCTCCGATATTCACGGCTCACGGCACTATGGTAGTACCAGAAGGGTACAAAGTGTTGTAGAGCCAGTTGGAATCCAGAATAATGGAAAAAAAAAATTTGTTGTTAAAAAGCGCAGTGGAAAAAAATTTGTTGTTAAAGGAACCGTGGATATTTCTCCACAAAATTCGTCTAGTCAATCGGGTAAGCTGAAAAACATAAGTAAAACTAGACCCAAAAAATGTCCCTATTGCCGTACAGAGGACAAAATTACGAAAACTCCTGAAAATAAATGGAAATGTAAGGCGTGTGAATATGAATGGCAATAATGAGCATCCAAAAGCAAAATTTGTGATTAATAATATCGTTGATACAGACGATAACCCTTTTGATCGACAAGAACGTATTGCTTGGTGGGATCAAGAAAAGCTCAAAAATGCAAGGGTTATGGTCGTTGGTGCGGGTGCTATCGGCAATGAAACCTTGAAAAATTTAGCTTTGCTGGGTATTGGGAATATATTTATCGTTGATTTTGATACGATTTCAACGTCAAATTTGAGTCGTACTGTTTTATTTCGTCAAGCCGATAAGGGTAAGAAAAAAGCTGAAATAGCCGCGTTGCGTACCAAAGAAATGTCCCTATTAGAGGATGCCAATGTAAGTTGGTTTCATGGTGATGCAGTTTGGGATTTGGGCACTGGCGTATTTCGTTCAATGGATATTGTTTTGGGTTGTTTGGATAATGTAGAGACTCGTCTTGGTACCAACAGGCAATGTTGGCTTGCTAAGACTCCTTGGATTGATAGTGGTATCTATGAATTGGGTGGACATGTGAGTGTGTTTATTCCACCAGAACCGCCTTGTTATCAATGTGGTGCGAGTAATGAGCAATTAATCGCAGCCAGAAAACGATATTCTTGTGATGATTTTAAGCGATCCGTGCTGGATGAAGGCAAAATGCCGACGGTGCAAATTACCTCATCCATTATTTCGGCTATTCAAGTACAAGAGGCTATAAAATTTTTGTGCGGACAGCGGGTGGAAAGTGGTAAAAAAATTTATTTTCAGGGTAGAATAAACGACTTCGCAGTGTTGGGATTGCCAAAGAATGAGAATTGTGATGTACATGGGACTTCTTATCCTGAGATTATTCCACTGCCATTAAGCAGTTCAGTAAAGTTGAAAGACTTTTTAGAATACGTCACACAAGATCAGTATTCTGGCGCAGACGCAAGCTTGGATTTTCGCTCCGATAGGACGTTTGTGGTTTCGGTGTCATGCAATAGCTGTGGCTCAAAAATTGAGATGTATAAGCCAACTTTTCGTATCTTTGATACCGAAATTATTTGTGGCGAGTGCAAGCAGAAAGGTATTCAAGCTAATAGCGAGCTAATGGCGGAAAAACAGATTGAAGTTTGTTTTAATCTGTTAAAAACAGATGAAAAAATCCTCGATATGTCTCTGTCAGAGTTGGGGATACCTAACCGTCATGTTGTTGCTGTTTATGACAAACATAATAATTATAAATATTATGAATTGTCAGAAGATACCTCTATTTTCCAAACTTGTTGATGACAGTTTACTGAAGGAGGCTATGAAGGGCTGAGTCTGTTGTGGTTGTTGGTAAAAAAGCAGTTAATATTGTGTGTTTTACCCAAATATTGCTGATAAACTGTTCCCAAATGAATGATTGTTCCAAAATTGCTGATTAAAGAATAAACGGAGAAAACAACAAATGGCTGATGTAGATGTTAGTTTTATGCATCCAACTGATGGGCAGTTGCTAACTGTCCAATTAGACGACACAATTACCGCACAAGAAGTAATAGCAGAATTGTTATCGCAACAATTTGTACCGTCTCATCCTGATGGTTATGAAATTTATCCTAAAAGCGAGGATGGAAATC
>LUTY01002800.1 GCA_001640045.1 Candidatus Thiomargarita nelsonii
TCCTAATCGCCTACGCTGCTAGCCCGGGTGAAGCGGCTGCTGATGGAACTGGGGATAATAGTCCGTATATTGAGCATCTGGTCAAATGGATGCAGAAACCCAATATGCGTCTCGTTGATATACTCAGGAAAGTGCGTAAAGGGGTAGAGAAGGATACCAATGGTAAACAAAATCCTGATTATGATGATAAATTGGATGAGGCGTTTTATTTTGTGAGACAGTAGGATGGTGAGTACAGCTAATGTTCAACAACGAATAAAACAATTCAATATCAACTATGGACTTGATAGCATTCTTGGGTTTTTACCGAGGTGTTGAACATTAGTTGTACTCAGAGCCTAAAGTCTTTTTGTCAGCTCAAAGCGGTTTTGATTTATCCCTTCAATAACTACAAGAGAGTTGTTGCAAAATAAAAATATCGTCAAAAACCATAAATAACTACATGGATTGTTTAATTTAGGAGACCAAAATTTATTTTGGACTCCTAAAATTGCCCGAGAAGCTTAATTTGTCTCAAATATCCAATTTTCTCCAAGCTCACACCAGTGACTTGGCTTATCTGTTCATCTGTCAAATTATCCAGACTCAGCATCCGCCCAGCCACCTTTTCAGTCTCTGTCAGTTTCAATTCCTCTGGCACCGGGAGACGACTAGGTGTCGGAAAGTGGGTACAAATAATATAAGTATAAATTTGCTTACCCTGAATACTATCCTCAAAATAAAGCGTATCCTCATCAGTATGTAAATTGCTAAACACGACATAATAGCCTTCATCCAAGCCCTCCGAGGTCAGATATTCAGCTAACTGCCCCTTTCCCCTCTTTAAGAGGCTATTATTGCTAAAGACTTTGGTTTCAATGAGATACCGGTGAGTCTTATAAACAATCAAAATATCTGTTCGTCCTGCGCCTGAAGGGACTTCTAGAAAAGTTTGTCCTTCTAAGGCTTCAATAAAAAAGTGAATAAAACCATCAAGAGAATAATGCCAAGCCCCTTCTTTCAGTTTTTCGGTATCAAAGGCTTTGAACCCACGCCGCCGCACATATTGCCGATATTTATTGAGTAAGGCATGAATATTTAAGCCCCCGTCTTTCAAATACGCTTCAAAGCTCTCATTGACTTTGAATCCATAATGTCTCGTTTCTCCATTGGACACTGGACGAAATGCCGTGATAATACGTTTGCTATATAATGGCACCAATATACCTACATGACCTTCTATATTTTCTATGACACCATTGGCGTGCAAATAAGCAATATCTTTAGCATAGATATTAAAATCAATAGCCTGTTCACCAAATAACAAGCGGTACATAAAATCCTTTTTCTCTTCCGCCTTTTCGATAATATTCAGGATATTTTTATCATATTTTGATTTTAAGAAATAATCCAGTGTCACTAAAAAATCAGCCATTCTCACGGTGCGATTGGTGACTTTTTTAAGCAAATGTGCGGCTAAAGCACAAACCAGTCCAGGCTGTCCTTTGGTATTGTCATAAATGGCCTTTATCACCCTCGGTTCAAATTTTTGACCAGACTCGACCACATATTGGTCAATCAGTAGATTGACTTCGGATTGGGTCAAATAGGAAATTTTTAATTCTTCTACCACATTGAAAAATGAAGCACCGGTTCTGAATAATTCTGCAATTGTAGTCGCGCCGACAAGGATCAGAGAATGGAGGGAATGGTCTTTTTTTCGATGATACATTTGCCGGAAAGCATGCATAATCTCACTTAATACCAAATCAGGTATGCCTTCAAATTCATCAATGACGAGAACGATAGACTTAGCTTTGATCTTTTCAAACAATTGAACCACATCAATTTGATCTTGAACAGTATGTTCTAATTGAATCTGATGTTCTGCCAACCTTTTATGAAGTTGATTATTTAAATCTTGGTAAAATCTATTCTTGGTTACTGTCTTCAATTTCTCAAAACTAATCCAAATTGGGGTAAAATTTTCCGCCTTTATGGCTTCAAGCAAGAGTTGAAAATAGGTTGTTTTTCCAGTTTGTCTGGGTGCAAACAGAGTAAAATACCGTCCTTTTCGCACTTTTTCTTTGCCTTGTGCAATTAAGGCTTCGCGCATGACGGTGTAATGTAGGGCAGGATTACACGGTCCAGAGGTGTTAAATTCACGCATATGTGGTCTCCTTTATGACAATATTTAGTCGTTATTTA
>LUTY01002801.1 GCA_001640045.1 Candidatus Thiomargarita nelsonii
TGCTTTATTTGAGAATTTACAA
Source organism: Candidatus Thiomargarita nelsonii (assembly GCA_001640045.1). Classification (GTDB taxonomy): domain Bacteria; phylum Pseudomonadota; class Gammaproteobacteria; order Beggiatoales; family Beggiatoaceae; genus Thiomargarita; species Thiomargarita nelsonii_A. Next base: position 23 of record LUTY01002801.1, read on the forward strand.
GATATTGATTTGCCCTTGGTTGCTGAGGATTTGGGTATCATCACTGATGAGGTGCGTGCCTTACGCGATAAATTCAATTTACCGGGCATGAAAATATTACAATTTGCCTTTGACAGTGGACCTGATAATCCCTATTTGCCCCACAATTATGTTGAGCATTGTGTGGTCTACACGGGGACTCATGATAATAATACCAGCTTAGGCTGGTTTCAGGAAATACCGGAACATGTACGGTACTCTGTGTGTGAATATCTACAGGCAACACCCCATGAGATGCCTTGGCCTTTGATTGAGGCGGCGTTTAAGTCGAGAGCACGATGGGCTATTGTCCCTATGCAAGATGTGCTAACCCTTGATGGCAAGCATCGTATGAATGTGCCTGGTGTGGAAACGGGTAATTGGCATTGGCGTTTTGAGTGGTCACAGTTGCCGCCGGGTTTGAATGATAAGTTGCGGCATTTTTGCCATTCTTATGGGAGAGTTTAGTCAACTACAGGGATAAGTCAAAATCTACTACAGGAGTAGTTACAAGAAATCCTATTTTTTTAAAAAATAGGATTTCTCGAAGCTAGCCAAAATGTTAAAACCTAAAGGAATTGTAAAAAAAAATGCTCAGTACAGGACATTTTTTTCTTGTCATTTCGACCGCCTATCGAGAAATCTTGAGGCTTTGATAATTCAAGATTTCTCGATAGGCGGTCGAAATGACAAAAAATCTTGACTTAATTAAATAAATTGTCCTGTACTGAGAAAAAAATGGCAAGCAAAAAATCCTATTTCTTGAAGAAATAGGATTTTTATGTTTTTTAAATATTTTTATATAAAAATAAATTCTTATGCTCCAAAGATTATATATACACAATTTCAGATGCTTGGAAAACTTTGAATTACATCTTAAAGATATGCCATCTGCACTGTTGATTGGAAAAAATGGTGCAGGTAAATCAACGGTAGGCATTGTATTAAAAGTATTTCAAAGCATTGGTCGTGGAAAAAACCGAGTTAGCGACCTTGTCCAGACTCAGGATTTTGCTCGCGGAAGACATGATGTTCCCATTCGGTTTGAAATCGAAGTCTTAATTAACAAAAAATTATACCAATATACCCTTGCCTTAGAATTGCCCGAAAATTTTGAAGAACTTAGAATTCTTGAAGAGCAATTGCTCGTTTCGGGTGAACCAATCTATTCCAGACAAAAAGCTTCAGTAACGCTACACAACAATGAAGCTAAATTTATGGTAGATTGGCATCTTATTGCCCTTCCAATCATTCAGGCTGATCCGCTTCATATTTTTGAGACATGGCTGGCACGCATGATCATTTTGGCACCGATCCCAAGCATGATGACAGGAGAATCCAACGGCGAAACTTTAGAACCAAAGCAAGATGGTACAAACTTTGGGAAATGGTTTTCCGGGTTACTCGTTCGCTACCCTGCGGCCTACATGGATGTTGATAAATATCTCCGAAAAGTTATGCCTGATATCAGGGATTTTCAAAACGAACTCATCGGAAAAAATTTCAAAATGATGAGTGTTCAATTTCAAGAAAATCAGGCAGAGATGCGTATTTCTTTTGAAGACTTATCTGACGCATTTATATCGCTTGTTAGGTGAAACGCCGCCGGATTATTTGGGACACGCATTTACTTACGGTGGCGGTGATCCCGCAGTCAGCGGTACCATGCGTAAAGGACAGGAGAATGGGGGATGAAGCAGGATTTTTTCAATAAACGTCGTGCTGGTATTTTGCTGCATCCCACTTCTTTACCGGGCACGCCAGGCAATGGTGATTTGGGTACAGATGCTTACCGTTTTGTCGATTTTCTGGCGGATTGTGGTATTTCGCTATGGCAAATGTTGCCTTTGGGGGCGCCGCATGAAGATTTATCGCCATATCAATGTCAATCAGTACATGCTGCTAATCCTTTACTGATCAATTTAGAGCGTTTGCTTGAGAAGGGTTGGCTGACATCCGTCACTGAAGAAAGCTTAGAAGATGACTTAAAACGTCTAGCAGAACAGGGTTTTTTCACAGAAGATGCAACCGAGCGTGAAGTAGAACAACGACTTGAGCATAGCGCGTTTCGTGAGATTTTTTGTCCGCCTTCTGAAGGTCAGATGGTTATGCGCTATCGCCAAGCTCGCTTAAAGGCGGCGCGGGC
>LUTY01002802.1 GCA_001640045.1 Candidatus Thiomargarita nelsonii
GTGAAAGGCACAAAAGCAACCGGCAATATATTACGAGTCTTAAGCTTACCTTGCTTATTTTTCTCTACCAACATCAGATATTGAACAAAAAAGCGCTCGCCTACTGGAATCACCATCCGCCCACCCGGCTTAAGTTGTTGAATCAGCGGCGGCGGAATATGACTCGCAGCGGCAGTGACGATGATGGCATCAAAAGGAGCATGTTCTTCCCAACCGTGGTAACCATCGCCGATTTTAACCTCAACGTTGTTATAGCCGAGTCTCGCTAAGCGTTCCTTAGCCTCTTTTCCTAATCCGTCAATGATTTCAATGGTGTACATTTTATCCACCAATCCAGCGAGTACAGCCGCCTGATAGGCAGAGCCAGTCCCTATCTCCAATACGACATCACTGGGCTTGACATCTAGCAGATCAGTCATCAAAGCGACGATGTAGGGTTGAGAAATGGTTTGCCCATAACCGATGGGCAAAGGGCGATTGTCGTAAGCATAGGCATCTTGCTCCTCGGCTACAAACTCGTGGCGGGGGACTTTGGCTATGACATCCATAACCCGTTGATTAAAGGAAGGTCTGCCGGTTTCTTTCCCCGTTGCCCGTGCCATGTTCTTGATAGTATTAATCATGTTATGCCTCAATACTTTGTAGTGATTATTGTCGCCTGCCCAGACGCTACTTGCCAGCATAAAAACCGCTATAAATTGGATAAGACGATGAAAATTCATTTTTCCTCCTCATTTGTGCAAGGTACGCCTTGCACTCCAGCATTAAGTTAAGCCATTAGAAAAACACCGCAGGTGACACATGAAAACGCCTACTAAGATTTTGAATTTGATCTTTATTTAAGCTACGCTGCCCACTCAGCGTCTTCAACACCTCTTCTTGATTACCAATTTCAGGCAATTCATTGGCTGTTAAACTATGCTCTTCCATCAAAAACCGCAAAACTTCATGAGCCGGTGCATCTGCCACATTATGGTGTTCCTCTTCATAAACTTCAATTAAGGTACTCAGAGTCTCCAACAAACCAGCCAACGGATGTGTTTCATCATCACCAATCTTATTGAGTAGCTCATCAAGTACAGTAACCATCCGTTGATATTCGGTCTCCGAATGTGGAACAGACAAAACATTTGCAATGGGTTTCCAATGATTTATCGTTTTTGTAAGCAATGGACTACTCATAAGTGGTCGATGTTTAAAAAAACCGAATGTTTCCAAAAAACTTGGTTTATCACCACTATTTATTGGAACACTACCCAATCTTTTAATCAATTTCTGTTTATTTTTGACATCCATTTTTCCACCGTTCTAAATCATATTCTGAATGTGTCAGTATGTGTCTGATATACAACCTTTGCTTGTTGTAATGGATTGCGGCAATTAACCGAACCTTATTGCCTCCGATATTAAATACAACACATTTTCCTACCAAATCGGCACTTGGAAAAGTCAGGCGCAATTGGTTAAAATCATCATAATGGTTGTTTTTGATTAATTTGTACCACGCCTCCAAAGCACTTTTTGTCTCAGGATACTTTTCGGCGAATTCGTTAATCCGAGCAGGTTTAATGACGCGCATTGTTAGCTTCTATCTCTTACTGCCTCAATGATTGTATTCAACTCTGGCTGTGGTGTCCACCGTAATAACCTGGCAACAGTCAACAACATGGCAATAAATTTATTCATTTTTTGTTCTCCTACAATTTGTGGCTAACATTTAATCCCCAAATCTTGGTAGCTCAGGAGTGCAAGGCGTACCTTGCATGAGCGACTCAACAATTTTTCTCTTTGTCTCTTTGAGTGTCGTCAATAATGATGGCATTTCACTTAATTCATCATCTTGAATATGCTCAGTCAGATAAGAGACTGCCTTAGAATATTCTAAATATCTATAATCTTGTTGTTGCTCTGGATTCACGGGAAATAACGCTTTAACCTCATTCAAAGCTATGTCTTTATAGACGACAACCTTAATATTGTATATGGAGTCAGGCTCGGAACAACAAGGTTTTTCCCATTGCCACCATTGAAAACCAATTAATTCATAAGCCATTGCCTGTGGACCAAAATCGCTATAATCAAGGACTATAACAGGCGCGTTGGCACAGAGCATATAGATTGCAAGCCAAGGGATTAAAGGGGATCTGTTGAGCGAGGAGAAAGCAAATAAGGGCGGAAAGC
>LUTY01002803.1 GCA_001640045.1 Candidatus Thiomargarita nelsonii
ATGAAGGGATTGGTATTTGTTATACACGTACTGGTCGTCGTTTTTTCACGGACGCTGCCCTTGAGTCGGCTTTTTTAAGCCGAATGAATGCAGCCTTAGAAAAATCCAATTTTTGGGGAGATTTAAAAACGGATTGGGTGTGCTTAGATTGTGAATTAATGCCATGGTCAACTAAAGCCCAAGCGCTGATTCGTGAACAATATGCGGCTGTGGGTGCCGCCTCTCGTGCGGCTTTACCTGAAGCGGTGACGTTGCTAAAACAGGCACAAGCGCGGGGCTTAGATACAAAGGCACTTATCCAACATTATCAGGGGCGGGCTGAGATGGTGAATCAATATGTGAAGGCTTATCAGGCTTATTGTTGGCCCGTCAATAATATCAATGACTTAAAAGTGGCCCCCTTTCATATTTTAGCGACGGAGGGGCAGGTACATACTGATAAAATTCACCTTTGGCATCTCAACCGTGTGGCGCAAATTTGCCAATATGATGCTGGTATTATGATAGCAACGCCTTATAAAACGGTTGATGTCACTGATCCAGACAGTGAAAATGAGGGCATTGTTTGGTGGCAAAAGCTCACCAATAAGGGCGGAGAAGGTATGGTGGTCAAACCCTTTCAATTTATGAAGAAAGGGCGGAGAGGTTGGGTGCAACCTGCCTTAAAATGTCGGGGACGTGAATATTTGCGTATTATTTATGGTCCTGAATATACTGCCCCTGAAAACCTTGAACGGCTACGGGCGCGGGGCTTGTCAAGGAAACGCTCTTTGGCATTGCGGGAGTTTGCCTTGGGGATTGAGGGGTTGGAGCGTTTTGTCGTTGGAATGATCAATTTAGGGTAGTGAAAAGGAGAAAATCAATGCCTAAACAGGTTGTGATTGTTGCTGGGCCCAATGGTTCTGGTAAAAAACATTTGTTAATCAATACGTTGAACGCTTTTGTTTCCAATATTTAGGCGCAGACGAGATTGCCGCTCAACTTGCGCCCGACAATTTCAATGAGGTTAAAATGCAAGCGGGGCGTGAATTTTTTAAGCAACTGGCTGATTTGATGGCAGAGGGTAAAAACTTTGTCGTTGAATCGACGCTTTCTGGTTTGGGGTTTCAACGAATCATTCATCGCCTCAATCAAGCCGGTTATACGATAACAATATTGTTCGTTTTTCTGGAAACGCCAGAAGTTTGTGTAAAACGTGTTAAAGAGCGGGTATTAAAGGGTGGACATCAGGTGCCAGAAGTTGAGATTAATCGTAGATTCCACCGTAGTAAAAATAATTTTTGGCATTGCTATAAAAATCAAGTACATTATTGGCATCTTTTTTATAATGCCCCCGACGGCTTTCTTGAAGTGGCTGCGGGTAAAAGCAATCAGTTTAGCATCACAAATGAAAGTTTATTTGATCTGTTTTTACGTGAGGTAACATGAATAATAATCCACCACTCGATATTCAACTCTATCTTCAAGCCGCCGAATTTAAACGCATTGGCAATATTGCTGTCCAAAAAGCTTTGGAAGAAAATCGTCGTCTTGGTATTCCTAGCGTTTTTTCTCGAAATGGTCAAATCTATTATGAACTACCAAATGGTGACATCACCAGAGAAGATCCCTTTAAGGATATTAATCTCGATGCTGATTAAACTGCGAAATATGGGCAACAGTTAGGTGTGACTTCGATATGGTTAGTCTTATTTGTTGAAACCGTTGATGATAAACGCTCTTCAAACCGAGAGAAAAAAGAGAAGAGAAAAAATAAAACAATTGGATGAAGAACGCGCTAAATTATTTCTTTTTTTAGATTCTAAAGAAGCCCATTTCTATAATTTAGCTGAGACTAAAACTAAACTCTCTGAATTAGAAAGTAAAGTTAAAACCTATCATGCTGCAAAAAATCGCGCATTTACGCGGTAGCCAATAGAGGTGAGCCAGGTTAAAATATCGTTCAAATTGTGAAAACGATATGAGGTCTTAAACTATGTGTTTACGTACTTTTGAAACTCGTGGACCGGTCGATCCGACTCGCAACTATGTAGTCCCACGCCGCGAAGAAATTGCTAATTTAGCTCAACGTATCAAAGAGGGACGATATATTGTTATTTTAGCGCCGCGTCAAACTGGGAAAACCACTTTTTTTCGCTGGACACTGGATGCGCTTGAAGATAAAACCTATTTTCCGATC
>LUTY01002804.1 GCA_001640045.1 Candidatus Thiomargarita nelsonii
AAAACGTCCAAAATAAATTTTGGACTCCTGACCAAAACATAAACCTCTAATTTTTTTTATTCGTTGTCCTTATTCTAAAAAAAAGGAGCTGTCCCATTAACACACAAGACTCAAGATTTGATCCAACATGGCAGGACGATGTCAGAGAGCCAGAGGCACTTGAAATTCCTTTATTTTTTCCAGAGGATACGCCACCTACGGGTGAAATATGGGTAGAAAGTCGCCCAAGATTGAAGGAAAGGATGTTTAAAGATGAAATCAAACTTGAAAAACCAAGATGGGTAACAAGCATCGTCAAAAGATCAGACATGGCTAATTATTACAAAGCCACTGATAGTAAAGGTAATGTCATCCCCCCTGATGATCCTGTTTATAATTTCGTTTTTCCGCCTAAAGCCTGGATGAGTGATTCGATGCAAGAACGCTATATGATGTTTGCTGCGGCAAAAAAGGCACGGGGAAAGGTTTTGGTGGGTGGCTTGGGGTTGGCTATTTATCCACAATTTGTGTTTTATCTTCAACGTCCGATCCAGTCCATCACTATCTTGGAAAAAAACGCGACTGTAATGAAACTGGTTCGTGATCCTTGGATAAACAGTCTCAGTGATGAACAGAAACAACAGGTTAATATCATCGAAGGGACAATTGAAGATTATTTGCAGGAGACTGAAGAAAGTTTTGATACTATTTATATTGACACTTGGGATGATGCAGATCCTCGCTTTCTCCCCCATCTTAATTATCTGGTACAATTAGCCTTGCCCAAATGTACCCCGACGGGGCAAGTTCAATGTTGGGGTTATGCTCTGGCGGTGCAGAGTTTTGTTGATTATGCGGTGTCGTATGTCAAGCAAGCCTTCCCGTTGGAAGATTATTACCTTGATCCGGCGTTGGAAAGGTTTTCACAATGGTTGCAAGCTCAAAAAGACAGCACACCTTCCGAAGAATCGATAAAAACGGTTGCCCGTGAGATTGCCTTAACAACGCTTAAGTCGCAAGAAGAGTATGATCGGCATCGTTGTTTTACGCCGTTTGCTGTTTCTTATAGTGATATACATAGGAATATGGTGATGTCACATAAACCGCTGACGGAAAAATAGAAACGACAGAGATTATTTTTTTGGAGTCCAAGATTTATCTTGGACGTCCAAGATAAATCTTGGACTCCGAAAAAATACTCGTTTTCACAAACAGGATTCAAATGAACATCGTAGTATTGGACGGTTACACACTCAACCCTGGTGATTTAAGCTGGGCACCTTTACAGTCTTTAGGACATTGTGAAATTTATGATCGCACTCCCCCCGACGCAGTCGTGCAATTCAGGCGTTTCTTAATGGTCGTGTGCAAAATGTGGTGTTTAGTACAACGGATGATCTCGCTCCGCTCGTTACTTCGTTTAGCGGAATAAACGGGTGTGTCCCACTTATCCTACGGACATAATTTATAAATTTTGCAGCGAACAGACCTCAGAGGTTTTGAAAACCTCTGAGGTCTTGGCATCCACAAATACAATCAAGGCTCGCCTTTCAATCAGAAAAGCTCGGCAATATTCCTACTTTTCTTTAAGTGCAGCATGCAAATTAAGAAACATTTGGTCTCGCTCAGGAACATTCATATGCTTATGAATCGCTTCAAGCATTGGCTGATAAATGAATTTGATGATATTCTCAGTGTTCAAATGCGGATTACAGTCTGCTTGACTCGTTAAATCATTAGCCTTGTCCAATTTTGTCGAATAAGAATGTTTGACTTTACGCTGTGGTTTAACATTCTCGTAAAGATTTTTGATAAAATCTCCGAATGATACCTTGCTTGATGTATGAATTAACATATTGGCTCTCTCTTCTCGTTTAAAAGCGTTTAAAAGCAAAAAATTTTTAATAAATGACGTTAAATTTTATTCACTTGAATAAACTTGCCCCCTATTTATAGCAATGATTATGCCAAGCCACCCAAATAAGTTTATTTTCTTTATTTTATAATTAGTTATATCATAATAGTAGCAAAGTGTGCTTAAATAGATTGCATCCATTTCCTGCCAAAATGGCATATTCACTCAAAGTCAATTGTCTTAAAATTGATTATTTTTGTTTAAATATTATTAACTTATTTGTTTTGAGGGCCATTTGCCAGAATGGCATAAACATAGAAGAAGCTAATAGAATTGCTCAATTG
>LUTY01002805.1 GCA_001640045.1 Candidatus Thiomargarita nelsonii
GAAACTAATTATCTGGTGGACATTAGCTCTACAATTGACGCAAAAAAGACGGCAGCATGAGCATTTCTGTCGTCCCCCCAAAATTGGAGTGGGTGAGTTCATATATACAAAAATACCCATTATGATGGCGGCGATTATTAACATCATGATGATTAGCCCGGTTGGGAAATTACTGGTCTCTATTTTGACTTCTTCTGTCAAGGTTTCTACGACTTTTAATTCCTCTTCGCCAGTCGGAGACATGACGGAATATTGTAGTCTAAATTCATTGTGTTCTTCTCCCAATGGTATATCTTCCCATTTAAAACCTAATTCATCCACTTCGGCTGATATTTCAATGGCTTGCCATTGGTTATTTTCCCGTCGCTCTAATTTCATCCGTTTGACGTCAAATAGGTAATTATTGACGCGCCCTGAAATATAGCCCTTGCCTCCCCAAGTTGTTTTCGAGTTTGTGATTTCTATCGCAGCTTGAGACGTACCTGCCAATATCCGCTGTAACAGTTCATAATTATTGGGGGCTGCCAAATGGTGATCTTTAATGGTGAAAATTTCTAGTCTTGTCCCGTTTTTTAAAAAAACGGTGCGTTGCAAGGTGTCACGCCAGGCGCTTTCTTCTTGATGATCAATTTGTTGTTTAAACCAAGCTAATTGACTCATATCTTGACTACAGACTGATATGGCACCATCTCCACTGCCTTTGTTACAATTATTTTTGCCAGCGTTGCTATTTGATATAAGATTGATAAAATTGATGAATTTAGGAAAGTGTTGGCGACCAAAGTCAATAAAGGGGCTTGTCAATGCGGTCAGTATTCCATTGCTCTTTTTTTCTTTGATAAAGTTCTCTAAGATGACAAAAGGTTCTTCTAGGGTTGGAGTTTGGGCTACCACACTGGCGTATTGCACGTCGAGGGGGTGGTCAGTATGCGCTAATTGGGCGAGTAGACTAGAATGCTCAGCGCCTTTTTCAATCGGCATGAGATCTCGCATCGCGGGTCCGGCAAATCGGATATCAATCACTTTTTCGCTGACTTGCTCAAATAGTTTGCACAGTGCTTTTTTGCCATCAGTTTCGATTTTTGTCCAAAATGACATGTCTTTTGAGGCACCTGCTCTGTTAAGACATTTGAGTGCTATTTTGTGAAAATAGGCCCAATTACTGCCCTGATGGGGTGAGGTAATGGTCACTAATTTGGCAATTTTATGCTTGTTGTGATATTGCGTCAGATAAGCACGGCTGGTCAAGCCGCCCATGCTGAATCCGACCAAAACAAAACGTGGGGCACCGCTTTCTCTGTGGAGTTTTTTGATAAATCGGCGTAGTTCCTTAATTTGGTCTTGAATGCCTAATTGGTCGTCGGTAAATTGTATAAAAAAATAATCGGCTGCTTTGTTGTAGTTAGGAGAAGTGATCACATTTCCCCATTTGGATATTTGGAGGACTCCCCCAAATTGGAGTTCTAATAGGTGAAAAAAGGGTTTGATGTCATCCCAACGTTCTGCGGTTTCTCCAAAGCCGTGAACAAAAATAATGGGGAAGGGAATTGAACGCGCCAAAATGGGCTCTCCGGCACCGAGCAAGCTTAATAGTAAAATCGCTGAGAGTAAGCGTTTTTTTCCGGGGGAGTGGGGAAAAGTCATTTTGTTCTCCTGAACAATTGCAAAGCAGCGCTTTGCACGTTTTAAGCTACCTTTTGAACCTCTTTTCTGAACACTTTCTGAATAGGTAGATGAATATCCATTACCTCATCAACAATATCGGTATCATTCGTGTCAAAAAGCCTGAAAACATCTGGCTTTGAATAAACGGTTATGGATTCATTAGCAGGTATAACCAACCAACACGATTTGACACCAAAGGAAAAGTAAGCCTCAAACTTGGCTAAAATATCATTAATGCCTTGCCTTGGAGAGAGTATCTCTATTGCCAGTAAAGGCATTTCTGGCATTCTCAGAGTATCTTTTGGCTTGCTATACTAAAGAGAGTTCGGATAAATACATATATCTGATTTAAGTTCATCCTTAGCCTTAAGTCCAAACGGATTTAAATCTCTCTGGCTTACATCCAAACTCAACTCTGGCATCACGGTGAATCTTTCATCATTAATAAGCAAGCCGAAACTAATTATCTGGTGGACATTAGCTCTACAATTGACGCAAAAAAGACGGCA
>LUTY01002806.1 GCA_001640045.1 Candidatus Thiomargarita nelsonii
GGCAGCCGAAGAGATTGCGATTAGACGGGTTTATGTGAATTCAGATTCAACGAAAGATAGTAAAGTATGGGATAGATTGGTTCAGGCACTTTATGATGCTGACAATAAGGGAATTCTTGATTTTGAACCAAGCCTGACTCCACATCTCAATGGCAAACTGGATCAAGGCGAAGTCGCCATCGAAGTTTTGGCACCCAATCAATATATCGCGGCAAAAGGACCAGGTAGTAGAGATCGTCAGGGACGAAAGTTAAGCTCAAATTCAATCAGCGCGGTAATTCGTCTGTCTTACCATGGCAAGCCCCTCGTACTTTTGCCGGGTGATATCGATCAAGTGGGATTGGAGAATTTGTTAGAAGATAATGCTGATATGACCGCATGGCTCACAGTGTATCCGCATCATGGTGGTAAGCCTGGCCGTAAGAATGTCAAGGCATTTGCCGCCCGATTTTGTGAAGCTGTTAAGCCAGAAATCGTCGTTTTTTCAATCCGTGACAATGAAAGACGGTTTCCAACCAAGGAAGTCGTTGATACGGTGGAAGAAACCCTAGATAATGTTCGCATGTTTTCCACACGATCTTCTGAGGTGCTAGGGCAGTATATTGAAAAAACCGGTAGTGAGTTACATCAGGATGGAGTGGGGCATATACACTTAGACTTGGAATCACTGGAATTTAGCAATTTTTGAGATTATCAAAATGGAAAAGACTTTTATTGACAGAAAGGCACCCGATGCACCGGTACCAGCACTGGCAGTTTGGATGAAACGTCTATAGTAGGTGAGAATTATGAATATACCCGAATATTGTGATGTAGTAGTTATTGGTGGTGGTCCCGCTGGCAGCATGGTGGGGACTTTATTAAGCCAAAAGGGTTACGATGTGGTGCTATTAGAGCGGCAAAAACATCCACGTCCACATGTTGGAGAAAGTCTGATCCCCCATTTCTGGAAGTATTGTGACATGGTTCAAGTGAGCGACAAAATTGCGGCTGAGGGCTTTATCCAAAAAGCCGGGGGTACTGTGGTTTGGAATGAAGTCATCCGGCAAATGCGCTTTAAGGATTTTGGCTATTCCCGTCCCGCTTTGCACGTCGAAAGAGATCGCTTTGACCAGATTTTTTCGGAACATGCGAAAGAACAAGGTGTACAGGTTTTTGAACCCGTCTTGGCGTCGCATGTTGATTTAGGACAAAAGACGGGCGTGACATATCGCTTGATCGGGGATAAAACCGAGGGCAAAATAACCTGCCGATTTATTGTCGATGCCAGCGGTCAAAATGCGGTCATTGCTAAACAGTTAGGCATTCGCGTCGTTGATGAATGTTTTCGTTTTGCCAGCCTTTGGGGGTATTTTAAGAACTCAAAGTACGTCGCTTTTGATGGACAAATCCATCCTAATGAAGATTTGTCGAGCATCCCACCAACAACGTTTGTTTCTTCTATCAAAGAAACGGGCGATTGGGGATGGAGTTGGCATATTCCACTCAGGGAAAGTACCAGCGTTGGTTTAGTGCTGCCGGTTGAGTTTATGAAAACCGTTAAAGCCGGTGGAGAATCATGGGAAGCCCATTTCCACCGTCAATGTCATAACATACCACGACTTAAGGATTTGTTGGAAAATGCACAATTCTGCGAAGGCAGTTTTGCAGCCATGCAGGATTATTCTTATCGTTCAACTCAAATAGCTGGACCGGGCTTTTTCCTCATTGGTGATGCGGCGGCATTTATTGACCCTATTTTTTCCATTGGAATCGTTTTAAGTTTTTATAGCGCTTACCTTGCCAGTTGGGCGATTGATCGTTGTTTAAAAAATCCTAATGAGGTGGCTCGGTATCAGGCTATGTACACTGATCAATTAGTGGGACGAATGGAAATGGTTCGTTCCTTAGCGTTGCCGCGTTATCAGCCCGGCGAGCCAGTCGATGATCTTGCTAAATCTACGGTTCAATTTGAAAGTACCGTGGAACGAGAATTGATGGATGTGGTTTCCACAATGACAACACGCTCAGATAATTTCCACGCCATTATGGCGGATGAGAATGTGCCAAAAGTTACTTCTAAAAAGTTCAATGTGCTTGAAAAAATTGTTTAATAGTTATCCCCCTAATTAATGAAAAAATGAAAAAATGATTTTAGACTTTGAATTTTATACAAAAAATAATGCATTTTTTAT
>LUTY01002807.1 GCA_001640045.1 Candidatus Thiomargarita nelsonii
CTTGGATAAGCAAACGACTTTGCTCTTGATATGTCATGAAGGCAGTCGGAGTGCAAGGGCAATAGATTTGTTGTTAGAGCAGGGGTATGAAAAGGTGTATAGTGTGGAAGGTGGTATTATTAAATGGAAAGCTGATGATTTGCCTTGGTCTGATGAGCCTGATATAGAGCAAATGTATTTTTAGTTTCCGAGATAAATCTTGGATTCCTAAGAAAATTTTAACAGGAGTCGGCTCAAAATGAAAATTCGATTATCTCTAGTTGTTGTTTTTTCTCTTTTGACAAGCCTTTTTGCGTGTTCGACTGTAAATACTGTCTGTATTTTAGACCCCCCTTTTTCGTCTGAAGTGCAAGTGAAGTCAGAACATGTAGTAACAGCGAAAAAGGTTTATAATTTTTTACTCAAAAAGTGTGCTAAAAAGGTTTTGTTTGTTGATGTTCGCACCCATGCTGAAATTGAGCGAGGTCTCCCAACGCTTGTTGATACCAACGTGCCTTATGCTTTAAATAGGTGGGAAGTCAACAATGATTTTGTGAATCGAAGACAGCCTTGAAGAAAAGGGCTTGGATAAGCAAACGACTTTGCTCTTGATATGTCACGAAGGCAGTCGGAGTGCCAGGGCAATAGATTTGTTGTTAGAGCAGGGGTATGAAAAGGTGTATAGTGTGAAAGGTGGCATTGTTCAGTGGAAAGCTGATAATTTGCCTTGGTCTGATGAGCCTGATCTAGATCAAATGTATTTTTAGTTGTCAAGATAAATCTTGGACTCCTATTTGGTGAGTACAACGAATGGTTAACAACGAATAAAACCTAAACAAAAATACCAACCTACGCGCTAAATGTCTTTCCGTAAAAACTGATCAAATTTGTTTAGCGCGTCAAGTCAAATATCTCAGCTTTTTGATTTTGCCAACGTTCTACAATGCGAAGCAGCAAAATGGGATCAATTTCAAAATCGTAACTATGGCGAAAGACATGCCTAAATCCCCGTAAATCATTCAACATTTTTCTCACTGTCTCAGGAAGCACGGCGGGCCTCACAGTAGGAATTTCCAGAAACATTTTGTCCATCAACTCCCATTGCGTTTGGTTGACAATATGATTTTCAAAAGTCCACGAAACGAAGTAACTTCGCTCCGCGACGTTCAATTTGAGTGAAATAATTTTCTAAGGCATTATACAAATTGTGCAGAATATAAGCCGTCGCTGCCCCCGTTGGAAAAGAAGGATTTTCTCCTTGTAATTCTTCCAGCAGTTGGCTTAATTGCTTGTCTAACTTAATAATAGCCGCCAAATCATGCTCAATAACGGCACTGAGAGAATTTTGTGGCATCAGATTTCATAAAGTTTTCTACCTCGTGTCAAGATTTCTTGTCTGAGAATTGGACTAGCGTTCTCAATACGTACTAAGTCTACAGGCAATGAAACTGCCGAATCAAGCATTGACCAAGCCCTTGCATAATCGCTAATAGACAAGCCTTCAACCGCAAAATCTAAGTCGGAACGCCAATCCATTTGGCCATTGACACTTGAGCCAAACAACCAAATTCGCTTAACGCCCTGCCAGCCTGTAAGCTACGTTGTGCTTTAGTTATTTCAGTTTCCAGATTGAAGTTCACATTCTTAAATAAACGGATCATTAGGAATCCTAACTTTAGTTTGGACCGTCCAAGATAAATCTGGCCGACTCCGACAAAAAACCGTTTTAATCGCATTTGGAATCTCCATATTGAGGTTTACCTTATCAAATCTATTTGCTTATAAATGAACTCTATTATTTTACTCGTCATACTTGGTTTTATTGGCTGGTTTTGGTTTGATACGCTACACAGTCAGGAAAGGGCTAAAGTTATTTGCAAACAAGTGTGTAGAGATTTACATTTACAATTGTTAGATGACACAATTGCTTTGGTGCGGCTGCGTTTAAGGCGCAATAGTCGTGGTCGCTTGACAGTGCAAAGGACTTTTCAATTTGAATTTTTTGATGGTGGAAATAAGCGTCAGCGAGGGATTGTGATCATGCGCGGCATCGCCTTGGAAATGTTGGAGATGCCAGGCTACATGGATAGGATTATTTCACCCGTCTAAGCACCGGTTTTTGACCGCGAGGGGGTCGTTTGGGGGGAGGGGGAGGAGGTGCTTCTTCTTCAGAGTTTTTAGCTTCTTC
>LUTY01002808.1 GCA_001640045.1 Candidatus Thiomargarita nelsonii
TGAACTTAGAAGCCATGAGTGAATTTTTATTCTTAACATTTTTATCTACTCCTTTGCATTTATGTCAGCTTATCGCAGAAAAAGGCGGACAACCAGTACGTTTACCTGTCATAGAAATTGTCGAAATCGACGATAAAAGTGCATTACTTGAGTGTCGCAAACAAAGCTTAGATATAGCCATATTTATCAGTGCTAACGCGGTGGAAAAAACGCTGCCAACTTTACAAAATCATTTACCCCCCCAAGTGATTGCCGTTGGCAAACGCACCGCTCAAACGCTCAAAGCTTGGGGATTAACGGCACTTTGTCCGCCTCCCCCTTTTAACAGTGAAGCACTACTTTCAATGCCACAAATGCAAACCGTAACGGGCAAAAAGATTGTGATTTTTCGTGGCGAAGGGGGACGTGAATTACTGGCTGAAACCTTACGGCAACGCGGTGCTACTGTGAATTATGTCCAGGTTTATCGGCGCGTTCAACCGCCAACGCCGGCATGGATAGCCAACACACAAATCGACATTATTATTGTCACCAGTCAAGAAGGTTTACGAAACTTGTTTGCCATGTTGGACGGACAATCATGGTTGCGCCATACGCCGCTGGTGGTTATGAGTACACGCATACGCGCCGAGGCAGAACGACTTGGGGTAGATGCGCCCGTTTTTGTGGCATCTGTTGCGAGCGATGAGGGCTTGTTGGAGGGTGTGTCCAAGATAAATCTTGGACTCCAATACTTTTAAGGAGTTAAAAAATATGTCTTTACGCATAGGCATTGATTTAGGTGGAACCAAAATCGAAATCATTGCGCTTGATAACCAAGGGCAAACCTTAATCCGAGAACGAGTATCCACCCCCAAAAATTATACAGCTACAATACAAGCCATCACCGACTTAGTTCACAGCGTTGAGCAGCGTTTAAATGCTCAAGGCACTGTTGGCCTATCCATGCCTGGCGCATTATCCCCAGCAACGGGATTGATCAAAAATGCCAATTCAGTCTGGTTAATTGGGCAACCCTTAGATCGTGATCTCAGTGCCGCCTTGCAGCGTCCAGTTAAATTAAGCAACGATGCCAACTGCTTTGCCCTGTCTGAAGCCGTAGACGGTGCGGCGGCGGGGGCATCTGTCGTCTTTGGCGTGATTATTGGCACTGGCACTGGCGGCGGTATTGCTATTAATCAACAAGTATTAAATGGCGTTAATGCCATTGCCGGAGAATGGGGGCATAATCCTTTACCTTGGCCCCAAGCAGAAGAATTGCCGGGACCTTCCTGTTATTGTGGCAAACATGGCTGCATAGAAACTTTTCTTTCCGGACCGGGCATGGCGCGTGATTATCAAGCGGCCAGCACACGGGAGCCTCCTGATATTGTTGCCTTAGCAGAGGCGGGAGACCGTGCCGCTCAAGCTTGTTTATCGCGTTATGCCGACCGTTTAGCACGAGGATTAGCTTCTATAATCAATGTGTTAGACCCAGATGTGATTGTGTTGGGCGGTGGGATGTCGAATTTGACGCATTTGTACACTGAAGTGCCGCGTTTATGGAAACGTTATACCTTTTCAGATCGGGTGGATACGGTGTTAAAACCCGCGAAGTTTGGAGATTCGAGCGGCGTGCGTGGAGCGGCGTGGTTGTGGCCAGTTGCGTGTCCAAGATTTTGACACCGCGTTGGGTGTCAATAATTTCCAACTACTGATTTCTCCTTGTTCCGTTTTGAGACTAGTTTCGGTTCGCGGAAGTTTTCATACCATCCTCTAGTACAACGGATTTACTCCGCACAGCGAAGTCGTTTGGGGAATAAACGGATAACCTTAAAAAAGTGGATAATCAAAAAGGCGCAATATGAACAAATTAATCGGCTACCAACTTAAGCCGCGACACTCTGTGATATCAAGAGTTTAGGAGTCCAAGATTTATCTTGGACGAGCCAAGATAAATCTTGGACTCCTTTTATATAACTACATCAAAGGACAAGGGGTTTGATGACAAGGATCAGGAAAGCCAAAGCAAGGACAGAACCGGTCCCAAAGTTCGGGGGGAATTGTTAGGTGGTTGTAGCATAGATTTATATACCACAAATGCGTAAGGTTCATCACAGATGCTGGAACATCTCCGCAGATTTCATTGTGTTCCAGATGGATAACATCCGCATACTCCAGGTTTTCGATT
>LUTY01002819.1 GCA_001640045.1 Candidatus Thiomargarita nelsonii
CCTTCGGATCACCGAATCCAGCACGTTAAAAATAATTATCAAAAAACGCTAAGGCACTACCGACCGAAACCCTATCCAGGTCGCATGGTTCTACTAGCTACAAAAGCCACTCAGGAGAAGAATTCTACATTAGGGTGGGAGACTTTGGCTGCTGGTGGTTTGGAAATTTATAAGCTACCCGGCGATCATAGCTCTTATCTTGGGGAACAGGTTCAGACGACGGCTAAACAGTTGAAGGCTTGTTTAGACGAGGCACAGGCTGAAGAGGTTCAGGGACGAACTCTAAGAAATTGATAAATCTATTAATAAAGATCACCACCTAAATAAGCAGAATACCCGTTATGCCGTTAGACGAACAGATAAAACTTGCCAGACAACGTCTGCGATACCTCAAATCGGCACGACGCCTCATCTGGCAGAGCGGTCCCGGCTGGACCATAGCGAACCTAATACTCTTCATTGTACAAGGTGCTTTGCCATTGCTATCGCTCTACCTGTTAAAGTTGATAGTAGATGCAGCGGCGAAGGTTGATCTCGCGGCAGCCTATGATGGGGGTGCCTTTGAAAAGGTGGCATTCCTCATTGCACTCGCCGGCGTGGTGTCCATTGTCGCTGCGCTTCTTCAATCAATGACTAAACTGGTTCACGAAGCACAAATTTATCAAGTTGCCGATTATGTGTACGAGATTCTCCATGCTAAGACGATTGAAGTCGAACTGGCATGTTACGAAAACTCACAGTACCACGACAAACTCCACCGCGCTCAAAAAGAGGGTCCAAAACGAACTTTTAGCATTGTACGAAATTTGGAAAACATAAGTCGGAATGGGATATCCTTGTTGACAATGGTTGTGCTGTTAGTATCGTTCCATTGGATGTTGGTGTTCGTACTGTTGATAGCGGCCATACCCGGTCTCTTCGTACATCTCAAATAGACGGATAAAAAGTATCGTTGGCAGCGTAAACGCACCACAGCCGAACGCCATTGCTGGTACTTCAGTCGGGTATTGACTGAGGACAAGTACGCCAAAGAAATTCGACTACTTAATTTGGGCACCCTTTTTCGGGTTCCGCGAAGATATCGGGCAACTCCGACGCGAGCGACTTGATATTGCCACCCGACGTTCAATCGCAGAAATGATCACCGAGGCCAGTAGTACCATTGCGATCTTCGGCTCATTTGCTTTTATCGCCTATCGAACCCTGTTAGGCACCATTACCTTGGGCGATCGGGTCATGTATTACATGGCATTTCAACGCGCTCAGGGTTTTCTCCAAGAGATGTTGAGGGGACTGTCGGGGCTTTACGAAGACACTTTGTTGGTCTCCGATTTCTATGAGTTTCTTGATGTCAAAGCTGATATCGTCGAGCCACCGCATCCCAAGCCCGTTCCTCGGTCTCTACAGAGCGGCATCGTACTCGATCATGTCAGTTTCAAGTACCCAACGGGTTCTCGACCCGTCCTAGATGAAATTAGCCTAAGCATTCGACCGGGAGAACATATCACTTTAGTCGGTGAAAACGGTTCGGGCAAAACCACACTGGTTAAATTATTGTGTCGCTTGTACGATCCTAATGATGGGCGTATCACGCTTGATGGGGTGGACCTCCGTGAGTTTAAAACCACGGCTTTGCGGCACCAAATCAGTGTCGTGTTTCAGGACTACGCTCAATACCAGCTCACTGCTCGGGAAAATATCTGGCTCGGCAATATTGAGCACTCACCCGATCATGAACAGATTATCACCGCAGCGCTCCGGCGCCGACGAGGTGATACGCCGTTTGCCCGAAGGCTATGAAACTATCTTAGGAAAATGGTTTGAAGAAGGCGAAGAACTCAGTATCGGACAATGGCAAAAAATCGCATTAGCCCGTGCCTTTCTGCGCGAGGCCGAAATCCTCATTATTGAGCAGCTTGAAACTAAAATAAAAAGTATTCATTGGGAAGCGGCTAAAAAAGATGTGGCTCCTTTTGTCAAAAGGCCAGAAAACAAGACCTTGGCACTTTGGAGTACGGATTTTTTTCTGGAGAAACTGGAAAAACTTAAACAAACGCTTTTGACTTGACTTAACAAGTTTCTTAACCGACACTATGTAAATTATTTTAGATCACTAGAGGATTGGACTATGTTCCGTTATGTCTTACTCACCTTGCTATTTTTAATGACTACCATCACACCGGTTTGCGTCATGGCTCAAGATGTCGCACGACTTTTGCGCCAGTGCGATCTGCATCTGCAAGCCAATCGTTTGACAAGCGGCAGTGGTGGCACGGCTTTAGCGTGTTACAAAGAGGTGTTGGCCGTCGAGCCCAATAATGCCAAAGCGTTAGCTGGCTTAGCCGAAATAGAAGCTCGTTATGTGAAATGGGCCAAACGTGCCTTGGATCGAGGACAAAAAACCAAGGTTGAACGGTATTTAGACAGTATACGCTTGGTAAATGCCGATTCAGCGGCCTTAGCTGAGCTAGAGGCACGATTGTATCCCAATCGTCGTCCTCAAACAGCTTCCCCCCCACAAGATACGCCATCACCGTCCCGTGAGCCAAGCTCTCAAACGGCTACACCCTCACAAGAGACACCATCGTCCAATGAACCTACGCCGCAAAAGGAGGCCAAGATAGTTGATGTCGGGCAAATTTATGAATTAATCAATACCACAGAGTGTCTGGAATGGCCAGATGAGGAAAGTAAACAGAAAGGTGGCAAAAACGGTTGGGGTTCTTTTTATCCCAAAAAGGATGATACTGGTACAATCGTCAGGGAAATGAAACATTGTCATTTGGACGATAATATCTACTTGTTACAGATTGGTCAATATTATGTGCCTATCTCAAGTAAGGCTACTACTCAATAGTTTATAACCAAACAATCTTAAAACGTGCTGGATATTCCCAAAGCTAAAGCGTTGGGATTCCAAACCGTCGTTGATATTCTCAAAGCTATAGCTGTTCAGAAAAATCCGGTTGCCTAAACCTCGGAGGTTTGGCAAACCTCCGAGGTTTGTGACCCAAAATCTTTTTCTGAACGACTATAAAGCGTTGGGACTCCAAACCGTCGTTGGAGTCCAACGCTTTAGCTTTGGAGTTGGCCAACCACACCGTCGCTGGAGTCGAGGAGATATCATGAGATGAAAACCAATCAAACGCAACCTTGGTTGCAAGAAATCTATAATCATTCTGACTTGTATGTTGGTAAGATAATATCTATAGCTCGCGTAGGGCGGGTACACAGGGGGCGGTAGAGACTCGTTCTTGAATGTTTCTTGAATGTTGAGGAGTTCGGGTTGGGAGGTGGTAGTTTTTCTTTTTTTTTGCATAATTTGTACACCTAATATATGTGCCAACAGCTAAAGCAGTTGGCTAAAAGCTTAAGTGCAACTGAAAAAGCGAATCAAGGAACTTGGTATACAAATTGGCGGTTTAGGTGTCAAATTCGCAAGCTTTGCCGAATGCATGGCATTTCCCGCGATGGAAAGGATATTGCGTACTCGATTTGGCATGGAAGTTATCAGCACCAATGTCAAGTCTAAACAAAATAACGAAAATCTGGAAATTGATATGCTTGGCTACACTTTTCCTGAACATGCTGATAAATCATTATATGGCATCATTGCGGCGGTGTCAGCTCCCAAAGAGTTGAAAAATCGCGTACTCAACCAAGGCATTTATTTAGCCTTGGTACATGATGAGGAATTTAAATTGCACGAGCCAGCCAAATTTACTCCGCAGTGTTTTTCATAAGCATAACGCAAGTTAAACTGGACTTGTCCCGACCGAACTCAGAACGGCGATGTTGCCAAAAGCCCGCAGGTTTTTTTGGGTAAGCAAGCTTAGCTTGGCGCACGCACCCTACGCTCGCTTCAGCGGCATTGCCGATTTCTGAGGCAATGGTATCAATCATAGCAAATACATCATCTAAGGTATTGAGGCTATGCACTTTAACAATATATTCATCACAAATAATGGCCGCAAAAGGCCCGACGTAAGTAGCCAATGCCTGTTTAATGTGTTCGACAATACCGCCGATGTTGGAGACGGTTTACTTAATAGCATTGAGTGGTGGATACGCTCTACATCTCAACGAATGAACCAGCCTCGTTGTCGCATTAATGCTTTTATCCCCCTCAACTAAGTACCGAATCATAACATCAGGTATTTTGGAGTCCAAGATTTTCAAAGACGAGCCGACGTCCAAGATAAATCTTGGACTCCAAAATACCATATGTTGTGACTGGGTACTTATATTTGATATTCAATGACACTTAAAATAATGCCCTTGTAAATCCCAACCCTAAGCTTTCTCTCATTTTTTCAATCTCTTGCCATGAAACCAAATGTCCCCCATTCTGACCTAATTTTTTGCCATTATGGGTAAGATTCAATAAAATCATACCTTTTGCCTTGCATAACTTAATCTGCGCTTCTTCAGAACAAGCGTTGCAGGATTCACATAAGATACGGACTTTTGGTTGCCGTCCATCTTTAAGTAATTGGTTTATCCAGATATTTTTATAAGGATAGTTAGGGTTCGCTTTGGCTTGGTAGATGTGTTCAATCAGCCTTTTTTTGGGTGGTATGAGTCTCCAATGTAGCGGAGTTGATTGGGATATTTGGGATCGTAAAGTCCATAGATATAGCTTGTCATGTTTTTTATTTTTCCTCTCTGTCGAGCGATAAAGACCTCAGAGGTTTTGAAAACCTCTGAGGTCTGGGCCTTTAATTTATCTGAAAAGTCAAACATAATTAACAGATTCTCAAATTTTTGTCAATCCATTTATTTTATTATGAACTCCCCATAAGGCACCGTCCAGACAACTTCATGGGCAAGCCTTCGGATCACCGAATCCAGCACGTTAAAAATAATTATCAAAAAACGCTAAGGCACTA
>LUTY01002810.1 GCA_001640045.1 Candidatus Thiomargarita nelsonii
CGGAGAGTCTAAAAATTTGTTTGGAGTGATGAAAGATTGAGAGAGAAATCTATGAATAACCCTATTTTTTACGACACTAAACAGACACTACTGAAAAACAAACCGTTATTTATAGTCATTTTGCTAATGGTATTGTTGGCGGCTTATTCAAAAACAATGGTGCCGATTCATCAGGACGCTGGACCTTTGTAGAGGTGGGCCTAGAGGCAGGTGTTGTAAAGCCTATTAAGAGTTTTTCTACCTGGTTTTGGGATTACAATAATGATGGCTGGTTGGATATATTTGTCGGCAGTTATGGCTATTTTAAAGGCGAGATCACTGAATGGGTTATAGCTGACTATTTAGGCATACTTCCGAAAGAAGCTGATGCTCATTACCCTCGTCTCTATCAAAACAACCAAGATGGTACATTCACTGATGTCACCCTAAAAGCCAAGCTGGATAAGATAATGTTCCCCATGGGCGCGAATTTTGGGGATCTTGATAATGATGGTTATCTAGATTTTTATCTGGGAACGGGAGAACCAAATTTCCGGGCACTTATGCCTAATCGCTCGCAATTCTGAGGGTAGAGATTTCCAAGATGTCACAACGGCTGGTGGATTTGGTCATTTGCAAAAGGGGCATGGTATTTCCTTTGGGGACATAGACCATGATGGCGATCAAGATATTTATGCAGTTATGGGTGGGGCTTTTACGGGAGATGTGTTCCCAAATGTCCTCTTTGAAAATCCTGGTCATGGCAACCACTGGATTACACTTGAATTAAAAGGTGTCCAATCTAATCGTTCTGCTATTGGTACCCGCATAAAAATAAGCGTGGAAACCCCCAATGGTGATCGGAATATTTACGCTACAGTAAGCAGTGGCGGCAGTTTTGGTGCGAACTCGCTTCTGCAAGAAATTGGTCTTGGTCAGGCTACAGCTATCCGGGCTATTGAAATTACCTGGCCCGCTTCTGGTCAAGTACAAATATTTAAGGATGTTAAAATGGATCATTTTATCAGAATCAGTGAGGACAGTTCTGAGCTAACTGTACTTGATTTCAGTCCCTTTGAACTATCAACTAGAAGTAAATAATATAGGACTTACGCATTGACAAAAAAAATATATGTGGTATTTTTATAAAATAATTTATCAATCTGATAACCGGCTCATGAGAATTGTTAAAAAACCTTCAACCGCGATATGCACGTTCTCAACGTATATATCATTTTTACTTAGCGAACCTAAAAATGCTACTTGTACTCGTTTATCAAACATTTTAGGGATTTCCCACGATAGCATTAATCGTTTTTTACTTTGCTACGATTATAATCAAAAAGACTTATTTGATCAGGTCAAATCAAAAATAGCTTTGGAAGGTGGTACTTTAAGCGTGGACGATAGTGTTATTGATAAACCATACTCAAATCCGAATAAAACTGAACTTATTGATTATTTTTGGTCTGGAAAACACAAAAAAACGGTTTCCAGGTATTAATCTCGTCACGTTAGATTATACTGATGTCAATCAAGTTTGTGTGCCCGTGAATTTTCGGCTTGTTGAAAAATCAAGTGGAAAAACCAAAAATGATTATTTTCTTGACATGTTAAACGAAGTCTTGTTATCGGGGCTAAAACCCTTATGGATCACTTCCGATAGTTGGTATTATAGCTTAAATAATCTTAAATTTATGAAAAACCATGAATTAAGCTTTATGTTTGCTATTAAAAATAATCGTTTGGTTTCTCTTGAAAAAGGAACTTATATACAAATACAGCATTTAGATATTCCTAATGATGCCGGTTTAAGCGTTTATCTCAAGGAGTTTGGTTTTGTAAAAATTTTTAAGAAAATATTCAAAGACGAATATCGATATTATATTTTGCATTGCCCTCAAACTGATGAACTCAATCGACTGGTTTATGATGATTTTAAGCGAATTCACGACAAACATTGGAATATAGAAATATTTCATCGGGCTGTCAAGCAAGTTTGCAATCTCGTCAGCAAACAAGTGAGAACGACAGGAGCCATTAAAAATCATGTCTTTTGTGCAATCTGTGCTTTTGTTAAACTTGAATTAATGCGAGTTCAGAATCAGATTAGTAACTGGTATGAAATACAAAAAAACTTATTCAACGATGTGATCCGAGCGTTCATCCAAGAGGACTCAATGAATGAGC
>LUTY01002811.1 GCA_001640045.1 Candidatus Thiomargarita nelsonii
CTATGGATTGTTCCTGAATGTCGATAAAGGCATAATTCTCGCCAGTAGCATGGCTCCAAGCCAGATGCCCACTCAATAAACTAATAAAGAAAAGCCCCATTTTTAGATATTTCATCATATTTTAACTCTTAATTCGCTTTCCTAATAGTTTTGCAATAATATTACGTTGAATATCAGAAGTTCCCGCATAAATCACACTGCCCACGGCATCACGTAAATCACGTTCAATACCAAATTCACTTAAATACCCCCGCCCCCCGTGAATACGCACGGCATCTAAACTCGACTGAAGAAATGACTCACTGATATGTAAATTAGTGATGGCGGCATCCATCAGATTAAGTTTTTGATTCTGTTTTTGCCAAGCCTGTTTATATAACAGCAAGCGGGCTATCTCCAAGCGAGATTTCATATCAGCAATTCGATTAGAAACAGACTGATAATTACCAATTGGTTCACCATACTGTTGCCGATTTTTGGCATAATGAACAGATTGTTCCAATTGATAAGCCATAGCCCCAACATAACTGGCTAAAATAAAGCTGCGTTCCCAGTCCATCGTTTGACTAAATACACTCACCCCAATCCCCTCGCGACCGATACGATTAGCCTCTGGCACAAAGCAATCTTCAAATACCAGATCACCCAATGGATTTGTACGTGTCCCCATTTTATCTCTAGGGATAGGCGTACATCCTGTCGCATTATTTTCTACCAAGAATAGGGAAATACCCCATTGAGCCGCTTGTAAATTCGTCTTCGCAAAAACCAGACTCAACTCAGCAACGGGTGCTAAACTAATATAACTTTTTTTCCCATTCAACAAATAACCCCCTGTCACCTTCTGAGCAGTTGTTTGCATATTCAGCGCATCGGAACCCGCAGACTCTTCACTAATGGCTTGAGTGCAGATGAGTTCACCTGAACAGAAGGCTGGCAAATATTTTTGTTTTTGTTCCTCACTAGCAAATATTAAGAATGGTTGCTGAATACACCAAATGTGTTCATTTAGTGCTAAAACAAGACCATTATCTCGACATCCATAACCAAAAGCCTCCATAGCCAGCACGGCTGTCAACAGATCATAATTATCACCCCCGTAGATAGTGGGCAGATAGAGTTTTAAAATGCCAAAATCAGCACATTTTTGCCATTGTTCTCGTGAAAAAAGCCCCTGCTTATCACGCTCAACCAAATTATCATTCAGTGTCTGAGCAAACTGAATGACTTTTTCTTTCAACGCTAACTGTGTTTTATTCCAAGAAAAGTCCATATATTTATGCTATTTTAGTCAATTGGTAAATTGATAAGGATTTTTTGGATCATCAGAAATACATTCCAATTGGACTTCTGTACCGATTTTTAGTTCGTGCGCTAAGTCCAATAATAAACGTATTGCCACATCATCTTCTAATGCCCAACCTGTTGAATCAAAAACCGTCAGTTGTGTTTGCCAGTGACGATAGTGCGCTGCATTTTTTACCACTTCAACTAAATCAGCACCGATTTGTGCCTCATCCAGTTGCTGGCACTCACCTTCTTTGATTGCCTGAGGAATAAAATCGGGCACCACTTTGCTCTTTTCCAATAAAGATAAGGGTAACTCCGTTTTACCTGGAAAATCAGAACCCACTGCATTAATATGTAAATGGGTTTGATAAGCTGAAGGAGAAAATACGGGACCATGGCCTGGTTTTTCTGAAGTACAAGTACATAGGATATCAACACTATTCAATAATTCTGGCAAATGTTTTGCATCCACCACTTGAAAACAGGTATCAAGGAAGTTGGCTCGTTGAGGAAAACTATGAGCTGTTTCCATATGACAATCAAACAACCAAACTTTTTCAATTTTAAAAACTCGTGACAAGGCATGTAATTGTGTCACGGCT
Organism: Candidatus Thiomargarita nelsonii; assembly: GCA_001640045.1. GTDB lineage: Bacteria > Pseudomonadota > Gammaproteobacteria > Beggiatoales > Beggiatoaceae > Thiomargarita > Thiomargarita nelsonii_A. The sequence continues at coordinate 1,893 of LUTY01002811.1, forward strand.
TGGGCACCACATCCAATCAAACCCATTTGTTCTGAGGAGAAGCCAAAATTTGACTAGCAACCGCAGAAGCCGCACCAGTACGTAAAGCCGTCAAAAAAGTGGCATCTGCTAAACCCAATAAATGCCCCGTGCAAGTATCATAAGTCGCAATAGTCGACAAAATCGTTGGGAGATGATTTTTTTGGGGATTAAAAGGATGATAACCAACCATTTTTAATGTAACCTGTGCATTTTTATGGATAGGCATCCACTCAATTAGTCCAAAATCTGGAAT
>LUTY01002812.1 GCA_001640045.1 Candidatus Thiomargarita nelsonii
TCGGTAAATGTTGCGAATCGTTTCATTTTGGCTGGTTTCATCATTGCTGACTCGCCAAGTCCAAGGCTTAGTTAAATCGCGTGGCCAGAGACGATAACCCCAGTCATCCGCTAAAGGTCTGTTAGAAGTGATGTTGCCACGCCCTACTTCACCATGACACTGTTTACAGTTTTTTTCAAAGGCTATCTTGCCTTTAGCGAGAGATTCTGCTGAATAGGGTATTTGTCCGTCAATGGGTTCTATTTTGGTGATGCGTATGAAATTGATGGGTTTTTGCTCATCGTCGTCTTCCGGTTCCCAAGTGCTGAAAGTGTCTAAACTTTTGATGACGGGAATTAGACTTTTAATCTGTTCATCACTGAGTAGGCTTCCCCAGTCTGGCATAGCGGTACCATTTAGTCCTTTTTTGATGGTGTTGAATAAATCTTCATCGCGTGGCGGTAATTCTCCGGGAGAGGTTTTATATTTAAAGGTGCCCATGGTAAAATCGCGCGGTTTTGGATAAAGGTATTCAGCCGCTGGGCCATCCCCAACGCCTTCTTCACCGTGACACACAGCACAACGAGAGTGGAAGATTTCTTTGCCACTCATTTTTGCCGTTTTATTTTGCAGGTCGTAAAGGAATGTTTGAACGAGCGATACTTCTTCTTGGTCCAACATGTCGTGCCATTCGGGCATAGCTGTGTTCCAAGGAGTGCCTTGTAAGCCGTGACAGTAAAAACAGTTTGTAAAGTAAATTTGGCTGCCGGCTTGTATATGGTCTACCGCTTCGTCAGCTGTAAAGCCCAGCAGTGCTGGGATGATAATGACGAGGAGTGTTTGCTTAAATGTGGTCATCTTAAATTTTTTAATTAGATGTCCAAGATAAATCTTGGACTCCGGATCAAAATATTAAAATTTATAGTTGAAATCCAAACGAAAACGTTTGCCGTCTTGATCGTCTGTGATATCTTCTATCAGGTAAAAACGGCCAACAATAGTCAGAAACTTCAAATGTTTATAAGCCATTCTGACTTCGTGACCTTTCATATTACTGGATTGTGGATTCCAACGCCCCCAGTCATCTTGTGCGTAGGAGGAATTGATTGCCAGTGTTTCAATATGTGCGTAGTAATAGCCCAACAGCCAGTCACCTTTTTCTTTGGTTTTTCCGAATATGATGGAGGCGACGTAAGCATCTGTTTCGTCGCGATTAGCAACGGTGAAAGGATCCGGGTCGGTTTCGGAGTAGTCTTCGGCGTTGTGCATCCAGTCCACGCCCAGTGTCAAATTGCCCGCTTTAGCTTGTAAACTGCCTATCCAGATTTGGTAATCTCTAAATCCGTTGTTATCCCAAAGGCTTGAATGTCCAGCATCTGGGTCATCGGGATTGGCATCAATGTTGAGGAAACCAGCAGCGGCTGTTAATTTATTTCCGCCAAATTTGGTAGAGAAAACGAGTTGTCCTAAGCCTAGATTTCCGGAGAATTTATGCATTCCGGCTGGTAGGGTAAAATAAGCGGTATTCAGTGCTAATTCGGCGGCACCGAAACCCAGTTTGTAACCAGCGGCTAAGCCTACTGGTGTGGCATCGTCATCCCAAAACATTTCGTTTTGTTTCCAGAAGGGTAGGCTATTGCGACCAACCCAACCCCAAAGTTGATTGGTTTTCGCTTTTAAGAACCATTTATCAAAGTTGAAATCGGCATCTCCGGTGTTATTGTCATCAAAATCGATTATTGTGATGTGGGGAGAAAGGTGGTTGTTGTCGGAGCCGCTACGCAGTCGGACTCCGAAAGTGAAATTGTCAGTGGGGTTAGATTTCAGGCCAACGCGGGCTCGAATACGGGCGCGATTTCGATCGGAGCGTTGGGTGCCATCAGCTTTTTGTGAATCCCAGTCGGCTTCAAGACGTAGTCGGAAGTCTCCGTACATAGTGAATTTGTCGGATGAAAACATGTCGGCTTGAGCGGTGCTTGGGGCGATCATTGTCCCAACGGTCAAAAAAACCGCCAAAACGGGTAATGATGCTAATCTTAATTTGTTTATAATATTCTCCATTTTTTTTAGCCTTTTGTGTGGATCTCTCGGCGGCTAAATCTTCTTGGGTGATTTGCTTTATTTGAAAAAGCTGATCTTTGTGTTTGGCAATTTTGTTGAGTTCGGAAATCAATTGTTTGCGTA
>LUTY01002813.1 GCA_001640045.1 Candidatus Thiomargarita nelsonii
AGCCCTGTTTGCTAATTTATATTCGGCGGGTTTCACCGCTTTACCTATTATTGGATTGTTAGCGTTTTTAACGGGCGTGGTGTTGGCTTATCAGGGTGGTAGTCAGTTAAGCCAGTATGGGGCCAATATTTTTATTGTTGATTTAGTTGGCATAACACTTTTACGTGAACTCGCGCCTTTATTGACTGCGATTATTGTGGCAGGGCGCAGCGGCGCTGCTTATACGGCACAAATCGGCACGATGCGCGTCACCGATGAAATTGATGCTCTCCGCACGCTCGGTATTGCACCAATGGAATTATTAGTGTTGCCTAAGTTATTGGCTTTAATAATTTTGATGCCCTTATTAAGCGCGTTTGCCGATATTGTCGGTATTTTAGGCGGTATGCTGATAGCCAATTTTTCATTTGGTGTTAGTGTAACAGATTTTCTGGATCGTTTACCTGAAGCCGTTTCTCTAACAAATTATTTAGTTGGGATCGGTAAAGCACCCGTGTTTGCCGCCATTATTGCTTTAGTGGGCTGTTATCAAGGTTTTCAAGTCAGCGGTGGGGCGGATAGTGTTGGCAAACAAGTGACTGTCAGCGTGGTACATGCCATTTTTCTCGTCATTGTGGTTGATGCCTTATTTTCAATATTATTTAATTGGTTAGGAATAGGGTTGATAAATGCCCATTGAAACAGTTATAGAAATCAGTAATTTACAAACAAAATTCGGCTCCGTCCTTATCCATGAAGGATTAAACCTGAAAATACAACGCGGAGAAATCATAGCCTTGATTGGTGATAGCGGCGCGGGTAAGTCTATGCTCATGCGTGAGATAATTTTATTAGAAAAACCCTCCGCCGGTTCAATCAAAGTTTTTGGGCTTGATGTGTTGAATCTCAACGAAAAACAGTGTTTCTGGTTGCGTCGCCGTTGGGGAGTGATGTTTCAACAGGGTGCCTTATTCAGTTCTTTGACAGTTGCCGAAAATGTCGCGGTGCCCTTGCGCGAGCATACGCAGTTGAGTAAACGCTTAATTAATGAAATCGTGGCTTTTAAGATTGCCTTAGTGGGCTTGCCAGCCAGCGCGAGGGATAAATACCCAGCTCAACTCAGTGGTGGTATGATCAAACGCGCTGCTGTGGCACGCGCTCTTGCTTTAGATCCTGAAATTGTCTTTTTGGATGAGCCCACGGCTGGTTTAGATCCAATAGCCGCGTTGGCATTAGATAAATTGATTGTACGATTGAAAGAGTTCTTGGGTTTGACTGTGGTTATTATCACCCATGATTTAGATTCACTATGGGCAGCCACTGATCGCGTGGCAGTGTTAGCGGATAAGCGTATATTTGCGGTCACGTCTATCCGTGAATTGACACAACTTGACCATCCTTGGTTGCGAAAATATTTTCATGGTCCGCGTGGTCGGGCTGTCGCTAATAAGTACAAAAAAATCAATGAGTGAAAAAGATGTGCAAGGTACGCCTTGCACTCCGGAATATATGGCACTGGAGTGCAAGGCGTACCTTGCACGAATAAATCAATTATAAACGGAAATCATCATGGACAGCAAAGTCAATTACGCCCTCGTTGGCCTTTTTGTTATCATACTTAGCCTCGCCTTGGTCGCCTCAATATTATGGTTAAGCGTCGGCATCGAAAAGAAAAATTATCAAACTTATCAAGTCTATATACAAGAATCGGTGTCGGGATTAAATCCTAAAGCCCCCGTTAAATATCGCGGCGTCGAAGTCGGTTATGTGCGCGAGATTGCTTTAGTTGTTGATAGGCTTAATGAAGTGCGAGTGTTGTTGGACATAGAACAAGGTGTGCCGCTCAAACAAGATACTCACGCCATTTTGTCTGTTCAAGGTTTGACGGGATTGGCGCATATAGAATTAACCGGAGGTAGCCGCGAAACGCCACCGCCAGTCCGCGAAACTGGGCAACAATATCCAGAAATTCAAACGAAACCCTCACTGCTAGTGCGTTTGGATACGACGATTTCCACCTTTTTGAAACAACTCAAGCTTCTGTCAGATACGACCAATACATTTTTAAACCGTCTCGATCCTGATATCACCAATCACTTATTGGCTAATATCGGCAGCTTGTCTCGTGCGCTGAATGCCTTTTTGTCTGAAAAAAATCACTCGGCTGTGACGAATATCTTG
>LUTY01002814.1 GCA_001640045.1 Candidatus Thiomargarita nelsonii
GAAAAACACATGTCATCATCACTTTTACAAATTGGGCTAGGTTCACTACTGTCCAGCCCCGCTGTGGCAGAATTTGCTGCCAAAGCCGGCGAAAAAGCGTTCTCAGTTCTTCAAGCGTATTTTACGTTTTCCGCTGATGAAATCTCCAAAGGCTATCAAAAAAGCTTTGAAAATGCCCTTGGTGCGATCCGCGACGAGCTTGATCAAAAACGATCCCTCGTTTCTTCCAAGCTTCGCCGCGATTTCTCCGCTCAATTTGCCGAGCCTATCAAAATCGCCGGCAAAGGTGTCCACAGCGACGCTTTGAAAATTTTTGTCAAGCACAAAGACAAGCTCTTTCAAATTGAAAAAATCACCGAATCCGATTTGGCTGCCTTAATTAATTTTCAAAGCACCGTCGCGCTCACCGATTTTTTGTTAGATCAAATGCAGCTCATCGCCTCGGTGGATGAACAGTTGGCGACTTTTCTCCGCCATGATGATCTTTTGGGCAAGGCGATGCTGTTTTTTTTACGTGAACAATTTCGCACCGATCCGCGATTTGAAAAAACCTTGGCGGCTTTGCAACGAGAGGCGATTTTATTCAACCAACAGTTGATGTTGGACTTTATGAAAAATTTGCGCCTGTCTTCACAGGTGAAAGCCAGCGATGAATTTACTCGACATGATACGGAAACTCGGAGATTCATTCAAAAATCGGTTGCACGCTTAAAAGGTTTACCCACTCAGTTGCCTGAATACAGTCGGCTGGCTCTGTTGGTGGGCAGTGCCACTTCTTCGACGGGAGATTTGCAACCCGCAGACGATTTATTTTCACAAGTCATTGAAAATACTCAGAGTGATGATGAAAAAGCCCTGGCTTATTTTAACCGTTTTCAAGTGCGATTGCGGTGCAAGGCTTATGATAATGCTTTGGCTGATTTAGATGCGGCGATAGCGATCAATCCTGAGCAATATGCTTTGCATGATGTCAAAACCTATCCCATGGTGCAATTGTTAGGCGCAGGTGGTATGGGGTGCGTGTTTTTGTGTCGCAACAGGAATCCATTAATCAATAAAGAACAGGTTGTTGTCAAGTGCTTTTGGGAAACGCTTAAGGGTTCGCCAAACAAAGTTTTTAAAGAAGCGGTTGCCATGCGTGAAATAGCGGGTGACTATGTGCCGGAACCGTTACATGCTGGCTATGCCAATCCATTTAAACAAGAAAGAGCCTTCTTTGTCACCGAATACATCGAAGGGACAATAGATGGTGAGGGGTGGTTGGAAAAATACGGGACAATGGATTTAAAAACGGGCTGGCAAGTGGCTTTAAGCCTGGCTCAAGCTTTGCAAGTGGCGCATGATAAAGACATTTTTCACTTGGACTTAAAACCTGCCAATATCTTGCTGACAGATAGCCCCGCCGCCGTGCCGCTGAAGATTATTGATTTTGGCTTAGCTCAGATTGGCCTCCTAAAGCAGCAAGAGGCGTTGACGCGACAAAATAAAACGGGTTTGAGTCAATTTGGTCAAGCAGTGATGGGGACTTTACTTTCAGAGCGGCATGATATAAATAATCTAAATATTCTTGACGATCCGTATAAACTTCTTCGGTGACTAAGGGTTTGATTACCCAATTTGGTGAGCTTGGAGTCATAATCATATTTACCTGTTGGATGATAAAATTCAGGCAAGTGTGCTTGCTTAATTATCCTGTCAAATTGACCTGATAGTTGATCTAATCCAAAAAATTGCATATCTTAACAAAAATATAAAATATATTTCAATTTTTATATCAATTCAAAATTCAAGGAAAAATAGGCTAGCAGAATTTGCATAAAATCAATTCCAAACCACTACCGGGTTCGTTGGCGGTTCCAATCTGTTCAGGATCGATGCCAACCCCAGTATCTTTAATTTGAATAAAAACCTTCAAGATTCAAAAACATCAATGCTGTTTAAGGGTGTGATCTCCATTTTATGTAGGCAAGCTGGACGGGGTTTGCAATACCAGTTTAGTTTGTCGCTTTTTCTCGTTGCTTTGCTCTGCAAAGCGTGTTATTTTTAAACCTCAAACTAAAGTTTGGACTCCTAATCTTCTAGGAAAAACACATGTCATCATCACTTTTACAAATTGGGCTAGGTTCACTACTGTCCAGCCCCGCTGTGGCAGAATTTGC
>LUTY01002815.1 GCA_001640045.1 Candidatus Thiomargarita nelsonii
GTCGCCGAGACGCAGAAACGGTGGTTGAGCGTACCAACAAACTCTTGGAAGCTGAAGGTATTAGTGTAGAAAGTCGGATAGTGACTGGTAGATACGCTGAAAGCATTGTTGAAACCGCGCAAAATGTAGGTTGCGATCTGATCGTGGTAGGTAGCCACGGACGCACCGGCTTAAAAAAACTATTGCTTGGTAGCGTCTCTGAGCGGGTGATTGGTTTAGCATCGTGTGCGGTGTTAGTGGTAAAAGGGTAAATAACTGAGGATAAAAAATATGACTGATGTGACCGTTTTGGAATTCACCAATAGTACCGCTGTTCTCAAAGATCATTTTGGCTATGACGCTCTAAAAGGCGTTCTAGCTCGCTACAAGAAAAGTGAGCGGAAGAGGGTGGATTATTTAGAGGTATTGGAAATCAATGACCGCAAAAAATACCTGAAAGATTTTTTAGTGGTTGTTAGCACACAGGTAGCTGGTGAAACCCGGATACTCGGAGTGCAATATCGCAAAAAGCCCGTTTTCTTGAACATTGTAAACCTGTTACGCAAAATGCTTAAAGGTTTTCTCAATGTAGCTAAAGAAGTGTTTGACCCTCCAATCAAGACGGAGCCCAGAAAAGAAATTGGGAGCAGAACAGAAATTAAAGAGTGGATGCGTTAAATAAAACTTTGCCGCTCAGGGTTTATATTAGCTTACAATTTTCTTAGTACCTTGTAAGCGCATTGGCACTGGTGTCCGCACGGCTCAAAGTTTGGTCAAAAAGCCGTCGCCAAAGCGGGCACACACCGACACCTCACAACATCAATTGACTTCCTCTTCTTCAAAAAAACATAAAGAAAATGGGGTTCCCGGTCATTCAACGTATTTTGGGACAATTGCTCATCTCATTTAGCCTCACCTTATTGCCTCCAATAGGGGTGTCATTATGGTATCAAGACAATCAATTGGCCATCTTTATCACCGTGTTTTTGGTGATGTTTATCATTGGGCTAGTGTGCTGGTTTCCCGCAAGACATGCTAAACAAGAACTCTTGTTGCACAATGGTTTTGTTATTACAGCCGGGTTTTGGATTATCCTGAGTTTGCTCAGTGCCCTACCGTTTTTATTTAGTCCTCATTTAGATTTAGCTCAATCTGTCTTTGAAGCCGTATCAGGATTTACGACTACCGGTGCCACCGTTATCAGTGGTTTAGATAAGCTGCCAAAATCTCTTTTATATTATCGCCAACAATTACAATGGTTTGGCGGATTAGGCATTATCGTCTTTGCGGTAGCGGTGTTGCCAATGTTGGGCATTGCTGGTATGCAACTCTATCGCGCCGAAACCCCAGGCCCCATGCACGACGAGAAATTAACACCACGTCTCAGATATACCGCCGAATATTTACTGTATGTTTACGTCAGTTTAACGGCGGCTTGTGCCTTGGCTTATAGGTGGGCTGGTATGAGTTGGTTCGATGCCTTATGCCACAGTTTCTCAACCCTTTCAACCGGCGGATTTTCTACCCATGATGCGAGTTTAGCCTATTTTAACAGTCCCGTAATAAAAACTATCGCTATGATTTTTATGGTACTTGGTAGTCTGAACTTTGCTGTGCATTTTGTTGCTTGGACGAAGTTAGATATGCGCTGCTATTGGGATGATATTCAAGGCAGAATATTTTTGTTTATCGTTTTGTTTATAACGGCTATTTGTCTTGCAGTATTAATGTTAAAAGGTGTCTATACCAATTTTTGGACAGCATTACGCTACAGCAGTTTTCAACTGATTTCCATGATTAGCACCTTGACACAAAATCAATTAAAAATCTCAGAACCGATAGTTTTAGATGGTTATGACGAAACCACGCTGCTACTCCACGCCGCACTCGCCTCACGTTTTGAGAATAATGATCCGATTGATTTGGCCATTTTTCATTATATGACTGAGCATTTCCCAACATATATAACTCAAATGGTGGATTTACTGGCTGGAAAAGGCTATCGTACCTTTGCCGTGGGGCGGCAATATGCCGATAAACCACTGGAATTATTAGGATTAATTCCACTATCTGATCCGCCGCGAGAAGATTCTAAGGCGGTGATTGAAAAAATGGGCGAATACGGTGTACAGCTTAAAATGGTCACTGGTGATCATATTGCGATAGCCCGTGAAATCG